>CALKKA010000137.1 GCA_937995495.1 uncultured Phycisphaerae bacterium | reverse complement strand
AGCATGATCGCCACCCATAGCGTCAATTGCAATCCGCATTATTTAACTATCGGCCTCCTCAGCAAGCTTCAGTGTGATTTTTTCATTCACATAACCACATTGGCCACAGGCCGCATGGGGGAGCTTCGCTGTGCCGCACTGCTTGCACAATGAGTAATTCACCGGACGCAGACGATGGTGGCTGCGGCGGGTACGTGTTCTGGATTTACTGGTTTTCTTTACCGGTAACATGCCTGCTTATTCTCCAATCAAATCATTTTCCTGTAATGGACATCCGTTTATCTTTTTCTATTCTTGGTGGAAGCGGATAAAAGTAAAGTCCGTTTGTCTGCAATTAACTAACGCTTTTGCCTCATTGGTAAAAGGATATATCAAAACAGAGGGTGATAGTAAAGCAAAATCTTTGACGTAAAGAGGCCCTATATAGTTGATAAGACCGGTCAAGTCAAGCCTTTAATTTAGGTTGTGCCATGAAAAATATGGCTTTTTCGGGAATTTTACGGTTGAAATCTCGGGAATGGTTTTGTAAACTGATTCGTTCTGTATTTTTAATGGATTAGGCTAACTCTTTGTGCTAGCAAGAGCTGAGTCGAAAAGGAGTATTGTTGACGATGGCTCGGAAATCAAAACGGATGGCTTTTAATGACGCAATTCGCCAGGGACAGGCGAAAATTGCGGAAGGCCTGAAAACAGGACAAATGAGGTCGGATGGCCCATCCGCCCATAGAGCTGAGAAAGACAAAGGGGACATATCAAGTCCCGGAAGTGTCGTACAGAACCCCGTTGAGAAAAGCAGGGCGTTCTTCTTGAAAAGTAAAGAAAAGCCCATGATTTGGGGGCAATTTTCCCCAAAGACGAGGTTGATTGCTTTATCGTGTGCTGCTTCAATAATCCTTTTAATTCTGGTGATATGGCTGATCTCTCTTACAGGGGAGGATCAATCGCCGAATCCAGAATCACAGGGAGCTCCGGGTGCTAATATCGTCTCGGAGGAAAACGACCGGGCCGAGAAGCCGGTCCTTGAAAGGGGTGGTCCCTCGAATGAAGTGGACTCTGTAGGTATTAAAAAGGGCTCCTTGACCCCGGCGGCCAGAGGCGATAATGTGATCTGGATTCAATCGATTCAGGTGAGCCGGAAAGATGAATTGAGACCCTTGAGAGACTTCTTTAGAAGCAAGGGGATTGAGACTGAAATCGCTGAGATGAGTCGTTCAAATCTGGCGGTTTTGATGACTCAGGATGGTTTTGAAAGAGACCCCAGTATTGTGGGCACAGAGGGCCATTTGCTGCTTGAGCGAATTAAGCAGCTTGGGCTTGTTTATGTGGAAGAAACAGAAGATACGAAATTCGGCTCAAAGCCGTTTCAGGATGCGTTAGGTTATAAACGATAGTTTAGTGTAGTTTAAGATATCAGGAGAAGTTCGATGTCAGTAGATCGTTCATTAAAAGTCAAAGGTGCCTTAAGACGGCATCGCAATGTTTTGTCCCGTGAGGAACGCATTAAAGTCCTCAAGACAGAAGAACGCTGGGAAGACGGCGACAAAGTAACGGGTTTGCCAAAGGTTGCTCACCGCAAATAAACGCGGAATTTTTCGAATTAAAGCTTGCCGTCTTGTACCGGTTTTCCAAAGGTACAAGCGGCAGTTTCTATGCGCAAAAGTAATGTTCAGGCAGAAAAAGGATAACTAAGATGGACTATTTGGCAGAGCGTACTGGGTTGATGGATGCCAGCGGTATTCGCAAAGTTTTTGCATTGGCGGCTAAACTGAAAGATCCGGTCAATTTTTCGATTGGCCAGCCGGACTTTGATGTACCGGAACCGGTCAAAGAAGCCGCGATCGAGGCAATCCGTAAGGGAAAGAACAGCTATTCGCAGACTGCTGGAGTTGCCGAAGTTGTTGCTTGTCTGAAAGAAAAAGCGAAATCCGATTATGGTTGGGATAATTCACAGCTCATGCTGACCGACGGCGTCAGCGGGGGCCTATTGTTGGCATTTATGGCTCTGATCAATCCCGGTGATGAAGTCATCATGTCCGACCCCTATTTTGTGATCTATAAGCACATCATTAATGTGCTGGGTGGAAAATGCGTATTTGTCGATACCTACCCCGATTTCCGACTGACTCCCGAAAAGGTTGGGGATGCGGTCAGCGACCGCACAAAGTTGATCATCCTGAATTCGCCGGCGAACCCCACCGGTGTTGTTTATTCAGCCGACGAGGTAAAAAAGATTGCAGAAATTGCACGGCAAAAAAACATCATCATTCTCAGTGATGAAATCTATGATGTGTTCAGCTATGACGAGAAATGCCCCAGCGTGGGCAGCTATTACGACAAAGCCCTTATCCTCAATGGATTCAGTAAGACCAGTGGTATGACCGGCTGGCGAATTGGGTATGCGACCTGTACCGAAAAGCTGGCTCCATTGATGGAAAAGATGATGATGATCCAGCAGTATACATTTGTTTGCGCTCCGACGCCTTTTCAGCTGTCCGTGCCAGCGGCTCTGGCATTCGACATGACCCCCTATGTCGACAGCTATCGGGCCAAGCGTGATCGTATGCTCGAAGGACTTGGCGGCAGTTTTGAAATCACCAAACCCGGCGGGGCGTTCTATATGTTTGTCAAGGTTCCGGAGAAGTACCCGAATGCGACAGAATTTGTCAAAACCGCGATCGAAAATAATATTTTGGTCATCCCGGGCAATGTGTTCAGTGAGCAGGACACTCATTTCCGCATCAGCTATGCGACATCCGATGCAAAGATAGAACAGGGTATCGAGATTCTCAATCATTTGGCATAAAGAGCCGCATTTCTGATCTCTACACAAATATCGCTCAATGGTCCTGATAATTATCCAAAAATGGCTTGACTTGGGCATCAGAGAAAGTATAACTCCACCCGAACACAGGAGTGGTTCTCTTGTGAAAAACGAGCTTTTTGTCCGAGGATTATATGGCCCTTGAAATCATCTTTCAGGTATGCGGTGGATTAGGAATTTTTCTTCTAGGCATGAAAAACATGTCAGAGGGCATGCAGGCTGTCGCGGGAGACAGGTTGCGTAAAATGATCGGGGCTATCACCAACAACCGGATTCTCGCCAGCGGTGTTGGTACCTTGGTCACCTGTATCATTCAGTCAAGTTCGGTAACAACGGTGATGGTGGTGGGGATGGTGAATGCCAGCATTATGAACCTGACACAGGCCATCGGCGTTATTTTAGGCGCAAACATTGGAACGACTATTACTGGCTGGATCCTGGTGGTCAAGATTGGGAAGTACGGTCTTCCTCTGCTTGGGATTTCTACCTTTTTCTATCTTTTCTCCAAAAAAGACACGATTCGATTCTTCGCGATGTTTCTGGTGGGCCTTGGGATGGTATTCTTCGGTTTGCAATTAATGAAACATGGTTTTGCTCCCATCAAAGAACTGCCCGGTTTTGAGGCGTGGTTCCATAAGTTTCAGCCGGACACCTATCTGGGTGTGTGGAAATGTGTCATGGTCGGGGCGGTCTTAACAGCCATTGTCCAGTCATCATCGGCAACGCTGGGTATCACAATGGCTTTGGCCCTTACGGGCGCGATCAATTTTCACACAGCAGCCGCTCTGATCTTAGGCGAAAATATCGGAACGACCATTACCGCCTTCCTTGCCTCGCTGGGTGCTTTTACGAATGCTCGAAGGGCAGCTTATGCTCATGTTATCTTTAATCTTCTTGGCGTTTGCTGGATTACCCTTCTCTTTGTACCATATACGAATCTTATTGATCGTGTGATTACAAAAACGCAGGTTTGTGACACACCGGCGATCGTGGCCCTTCAAGAAAGCGATCCAAAGGTTGTCGAATATGCCAGTCGATATAAAATCCCTGAAAAGGCCCTGTATTTTACAGGTTCCAATGGTGAGCATGTTAACAGCGCCGGGGACATTTTGGGGGAAGAGGACTCTTATGTAAGGGCCGGGGATTTCAAACAATCGGTTGAAAAGCATAAACTGACTGACCTGCCCCTATATACCACTCATGGAGTGGAATATCCCTTTACACAATCGGCCATCGCATATACGCATTCTGGTTTTAACATTGTCAACACGTTGCTGTTTCTACCGTTTGTGGGTATACTCTCGCGATTTTTGATGTGGCTCGTCCCGGACAGAAAGACGGTCGAAAAACCGCACCTGACTTACCTCAATGTCCGCATGCTGGATACGCCGGCGATCGCACTTGAACAGTCGTATAAAGAATTGATCAAGATGGGTACGATGTCGACCGCAATGCTTCATGAGTTTAAGCCAGTGATATCAAATGCTGATCCGGACCCGGCAGTAACGCAGGCGATATTCCAGAAAGAAAATGACCTCGATGTGATCCAGAAAGAAATTGTCGAGTTCATAGGCGATATGATGGCGGGTAATGTAACGCATGAAATTACACAGGAAGCCAGTGCCCATCTTCGTATGGCGGACGAACTGGAGTCGATCAGTGACTATGTTCAGAACCTGCTGAAACTCCGCCTGAAAGCTCGGGATACAGAGCAGCAATTCAGTCAGGGCGGTTTGGAAGATCTTACCACGCTACACGCCAATGTGGCCGAATACCTGGATATGACCTGTGAGGCTATCAGCCACAAAAACAAGACATCAGATTTTTTCAGCGAGATGCAGACCAAGGGGTTGGCGGTGACTAACCTGATGAAAGAGTGTCGGACCCGGCATCTTGTTGAGGTTGGAAAGTCCCAAGTCAATCCCCTGATGAGTTTGATCTATACCGATATGTTAACGGCCTATCGCCGCATCAAGGACCATGCCTTCAATATCGCTGAGGTCTTGATTGGTGAAAAGTAGTTATATGACGAACCTAAATAAAAAAAGCCTCGGTTTTCGGGGCTTTTTTTGTGCTCCAAAAGACATTCATTGTGCGGCGTACAAAAAACTGATAAAAGGTTTTAAGCCATTCACAGCCGAAGAAGGGAATTGAACCCTCAACCTCAGCTTTACGAAAGCTGCGCTCTACCGTTGAGCTACCTCGGCGTCAGCGAGGATCATAGCAAAATCCCTCTTTTCTGTAAAGATTTTTCTTGATGGAAATGTTTCGCATGAACAGGGCCGTGACGATGATTATTTCATTTAAATGCCGATTCAAAAAAGGCAAAATTCTTTACAATGACCCAATAATAAGATATATGAGAGGGGTGACAGCTTCTGGATAAGATTGCAGATGATGGGATTCAATTTAGATTCTAAGAGGAAAGCATGACCCTGAACCATTTCTTTGAACCTCGGTCGGTAGCCATTGTGGGTGCTTCCCGTCAAACGGGTAAAGTTGGTTACGAAATTCTTGCTGGCTTGCTGAGAGCGGGATTTGAGGGTGAAATCTTTCCGGTCAACCCAACTGCGGACGAAATACAGGGTCGAAAGGCCTATCCCGACCTGAAATCCATTGGCCAAACACCGGACCTGGTTGTGCTGGTGGTTGCGGCTAAGCATGTTCCCCCAATTATGCAGGATTGTGCGGACTTGCGGGTTAAGGCAGTTGTGATCATTGCCTCGGGTTTCAAGGAATCCGGGCCGAAAGGCGCTGAACTTGAGAAAAAGGTGATAAGCATTGCCCGAAGCGCTGGGATCCGCATCATTGGCCCCAATTGCATCGGACTGATGGTGCCCAAGCACAAGCTCAATGCCAGCTTTGGG
>CALKKA010000136.1 GCA_937995495.1 uncultured Phycisphaerae bacterium | reverse complement strand
GCCGCTTCATCCAAGGCAGACAGCGTTGTAATAATCGGCAGCCGCCCTACCATTTCCGGGATCATCCCATAAGAAATAACATCCTCGGGCGTGGCCTGAGCGATAACTTCACTGTAATCGGCTTTTTTATCGTGGTGGGCTTCATGCTCGCTGCCAAAGCCGATCATGCGTTTGCCCAACCGCTTTTTGATGATGTTATCCAAGCCGACAAAGGTACCGCCACAAATGAACATAATCTGCGAGGTGTCGATCTGGATATACTGCTGTTCAGGATGTTTGCGTCCGCCCTGCGGCGGGATGTTGGCTGTCGTGCCCTCGAGCATTTTTAACAGGGCCTGCTGGACCCCCTCGCCGGAAACATCGCGGGTAATCGAAACATTCTGATTGGTTTTGCCAACCTTGTCGATCTCATCGACATAGACGATGCCACGCTGAGCCGCCTCGACATCATAATCAGCCGCTTGAAGCAACCGCAACAGAAAGTTTTCGACATCCTCGCCGACATAGCCCGCCTCGGTAACAGTTGTGGCATCGCAGATCGCAAACGGCACATGGAGCATCCGCGCCAGTGTCTTCGCCAAAAGTGTTTTGCCTGAACCGGTCGGGCCAATCATCAGAATATTCGATTTTTCGATTTCGACATCTTCATTTTCGCTGTCGGTGTGCAGAAGTCGTTTGTAGTGGTTGTGTACCGCAACCGCTAGCCCCCGTTTGGCTTTTTCCTGACCGATCACATATTGATCCAAAAACTCCTTGATCTTGCGTGGCTTGGGCACTTCATCGAACATCGCATCGGCCCCCTGGGTCCGGCGGCGTTCCTGCTTGACAATGTTGTAACACAGATCAATACATTCCGGACAGATAAAGACCCCGGCTGGACCTTCCACAAACGCATCCATTTGCCGTTTGGTGCGGCCGCAAAAACTGCAAGCACTTTTTTTGTTATTCTGGCCCGATTTTGCCATCGCTTGGGGCTCCCTATAGTATGAATTCAGTTAAATGGCCGAGACTCAAAGACTCAATAGCCTAATTCTATCAGATTCTGATGCCTTAGGCAAGAATTGCTTTAAGAGGACTCGTTTGGGTTTAGTGCACGCCTTCAGGGTCGAGCTTTAGTGTTTAGATTAAAAGAAGTTATCACGACTGTGCATCGGGGAGATATCACATGACGAAAAAGCTATTCTTCGATGCGAAAGGTGATGTTTTGAAGGCCAAGGGCATACAGGACATCATAGACCTTAACCACAATATCCCATGAGATGGCGTCATCATAGTACAACTCGACCGGAACCGGACCGGTTGTTTCCAATTCTTGCCGGACCTTTCGCGCCAGAACCAGCAAAGATTCCTGTGGATTTCCGTCAAACAGCCTGATCGCCGGACGGTTGTTCACTTGTAAGAGGCAACCGGAAGGGTCGGCTTTGACAAAGACCGTGAGGAGAGTGTCCGGTGCAACAATGGGGTGAGGACCCGTCTTTCCCACGATCACAGGTAAAAGCTGTTCGGGTTCCTGGAATTTTGCTGTCATCACAAAAAAAGTCAGCAGCAGAAAGATGACATCGATCATAGGCGTCATGCGAAGGCCCATGGAAACGCGATTTCGGTGACCGAAACCGGCCATTACCTTTTGATGAAATCCTGAAATGTTCCCGTCGCTATCCATGCGCACATCCATTTGCGAGTTGGGACATCAATTATGCTTACCCGACCGGAGTCATACACGTACTGCGTTCAGCACCGGCGTGCAGGGCTTTATGATTAAGCTCAACCAGTTTGGGATCTTTATGCGAAAATAAATCACTGATGGCCTGCTCGATACTTGCCATCTTTAGCAGGCCGGTATGTTCGACAAACGCACCCGTCGCAATCATATTGGCAATTTTAAAATTGCCGATTTCATGGGCGATATTTGTGGCATCCACTTTGATACTTGTCAGGTCCGTGCGTTCGGGTTCGCGATTGATCATTGAGGTATTCGTCAGTACGAGTCCGTCTTGGGTCAAAAGGGGTTCAAAGCGGTCCAGTGACGGGCCGTTGAGAATGATTGCCATATTTGGAAAGTTTACAAACGGGCTGGCAATCTCCCGGTCACTGACCACCACGGATGCATTGGCGGTACCGCCCCGCATCTCGGCCCCGTAGCAAACCCATCCGACGACATTTTTACCTTCGATGACCGCTGCCCGGGCAAGGATATTACCGATGCTGACAATGCCCTGACCGCCAAAGCCGGCGATAACAATTCTTGATTCATGTCCGTCCATTAGCCCTCATCCTTATAAACGCCCAGCGGGAATACCTCTTTCATGTCGTTATTGACAAAGTCAACCGCATCGGGCTGTGACATTTTCCAGTCCGTTGGGCACATGGAAAGCACCTCAACCAGCGAATAGCCCTTGCCGTCGATCTGATTCTGAAAAGCCTTCTTAATCGCCCGTTTGGTATTGTTCACATCGCGCGGGGTACTGACCGCGGTTCGTTCCAGATAATGCACCCCGCTCAGCGTGCTCAGCAGTTCGCAGATTTTCATCGGAGGACCCTCTGCACTCGCGCCGCGGCCGTCTTGTGAGGTGGTGGTCCGCATCCCGATTAATGTGGTCGGAGCCATCTGACCACCGGTCATTCCGTAGATGGCGTTATTGACGAAG
>CALKKA010000135.1 GCA_937995495.1 uncultured Phycisphaerae bacterium | reverse complement strand
ATCGATAAAGAACGATACACTGGAATTGGAGATCATGTTCTCAAACTTTCGTGTGGTCTTCGCCGTAGCAAAAACAATCTGCCGCAGATCATCGGAGCAGGCAAAAGCAATGAGGTTGGTATAGGGGTTCTCTTTTTGCTGGGTAGCTAAGACGCCCAGTTTTTGAGAGCGAAAAAGCTTCTGGAGCCTGTCTTGGAGCGACGGATCGGTTTTCAATGGACTTAGACCTTTCGAATAGAGCAATGCAGGCTTATAATTTCATGGGCATACAAAGGCTTCCTTCCAAGTGGGCGGTGCGCCCACAGAATTCGCATTTGTATCGCGGTTCTTCAACCAGATCTTTGTACTCTTCCGGATTATCGACATGATAGCCATACGACACAAAATAGCACAGATGCTGGGTGTGTTCGTCACTTTTGCATTCGGGGGTGGCTTTGGGTTGTTCTGAGGTCATAATTTTCTCCTTTAAACGATAGCAAACTCATTTCTTTGACTCGGGTCCCGAACAACATATTTCACAAGAATGATCGTGTCCGGTCGCTGAAAGCAATCACAGTATCCTACGATACGTCATTGTCTTTCAATGTGTTCTGATTTTCAAGAAGTTTTGCCATAAATGTCTAAGTGAACTGCTGAAATGAAGTGGCATGTAGGGTGTTAATGTGATAACATATTGACGTATGAGTTGTCGATGAGCTCAGAAAAAAAGCGTATGGACAGTAAGAGGAGTAAGAAATAAATGTGGGGACAAAACGGGCGTTTTAGGCCAAGAGTGCTAAATTACCAAACGAACCCATTTTCATAGGGATTACCGGTTCAAGATCTTCTTATCCCTGTATCGCCTCATGGACTTGAGGGAGTTGAGGACGATTGGGTCCGCTGGAATAGAAGCCCGGTAAGGGCGTCGGCTTAACTGTATAAGTCGTCCCCCAAAATAGGCTTAGGTGCTTTCAAGATGGGATTGAAAAAGCAGCTGAATTTACTGGATGTGTTCTGCATCGCCTCCGGGGCGATGATCAGCTCCGGTATCTTCATCCTTCCCGGTTTGGCTTTTTCCTATGCCGGACCGGCGGTGTTCATCTCTTATTTGTTGGCGGGTGTGCTGGCATTGATCGGCGTGCTCAGCGTGATCGAACTGTCCACGGCGATGCCCAAGGCCGGCGGAGACTATTACTTTGTCACACGCAGTATGGGTCCCCTGGTCGGAACAGTGTCGGGTGTGATGAGCTGGTTTGCCCTGTCGTTAAAAACAGCGTTTGCGGTCTTTGGTATTGCAGAAGTCGTTTTCCTGTTGACGGGGACGCCCATCTTAGTGACCGCCGCGATCGTCTGTGCAGCGTTTGCCATCTTAAATATCATCGGCGTCGAAGCAGCCGCAAAACTGGAGGTCTACCTGGTCATTGGGTTGCTGGCCATCCTTGGGATATATTGTTTCGTGGGAAAACTTCAGTTTGAGGCGGCGCATTTCAGGCCCTTTCTGCCCGAGGGAACGAATTCGGTCTTGTCAACAGCCGGATTTGTGTTTGTGGCCTATGGAGGACTGCTGAATGTGGCCACTATTTCTGAGGAAGTCAAGAATCCCAAACGCAACATTCCGCTTGGGTTTTTATTGTCCGTGCTGGTTATTACGGTTCTATATACGGTTGTATTGATCATCACTGTTGGGGTCATGGATCCGCAGCGTTTGAGCGGATCGCTGTCTCCGATCGCCGATGCTGCCGAACAATTATCCGGAAAACCCGGATACATCCTGGTGACCGCCGCGGCGTTTATGGCATTTATTACCACGGCCAACGCCGGGATCATGTCGGCATCGCGGTACCCGCTGGCCTTGAGCCGGGACAAATTGCTTCCGCGGATCGCCGGCTTTGTTCACAAGCGCTATAATACACCCGTTTTTGCGGTAGGCCTGACAAGCGTCTTTATTTTTTGTGCGTTGCTGCTGGATATCGAACTTCTGGTTAAAGCGGCCTCAACTGTGATTTTAACGGCCAATGTACTGGCGGCGCTGGCGGTCATCATCATGCGTCACAGCAAAGTTGTCAATTACCAGCCCAGCTTTCGTGTTCCATTCTATCCGGTTCTTCCGATCATCGGGATGCTGTTCTTCATTGTTCTGATCGTCGATATGGGGTTGGCTTCCATCGAGATCAGTCTGGGGTTGTTAGCGGCCTCGGTTTGTATGTATGTTTTTTATGGAAGGAAGCAGGCCCAGATCGAATACGCTCTGCTGCATCTGATTGAGCAAGTAACGGCCAAAGAGCTGACGACCCATGCGCTGGAGTCGGAGTTGCGGGAGATCCTCCACCAACGGGATGAAGTCATTGATGATCCGTTTGACAAAATTGTTAAAGAAGCGTCTGTGTTGGATCTCGACGGCCCGATGAGTCGAAAGGACTGCTTTGCAGCCATTTCCGAAAAACTTGCTTTAAGAGTATCCTGTACCGCTGAGCAGATGGTTGAAATGCTCCAACAGCGGGAATCTGAAAGCACCACCGCGGTCAGTTCAATGGTTGCGATCCCCCACCTGGTCATCGAGGGTGAGGGGGTGTTCAGGATATTAATCGCCCGTTGCAAAGAAGGGGTGCGCTTTTCCGACAGGAACCAGGCCGTCAAAGCCATCTTTGTGATCATGGGCACAAAGGACCAGCGGACACTGCATTTGAAATCTCTTGCGGCGATAGCCCAGATTGTCCAGTCTGCCCATTTCGAGCAATACTGGCAGCAGGTTCGGACGACCGATCAATTGCAGGATATTTTATTTCTGAGTGAAAGAAAAAGGTTTCACTTAATGTAATTG
>CALKKA010000134.1 GCA_937995495.1 uncultured Phycisphaerae bacterium | reverse complement strand
AGACATTGTAGATCATCATGTTTTTTTCTATGCCGTCCTTGACGCCGTTAAAGATGCAGCCGATACAGGTCTTGCCGGTGTAGTTGGTCCCCAAACTGCCCGGGTCCGGCAGGACGGCCTTCAAAAATTGCAGCGGGACGATCTGCCGGCCCTGGAACTCGACCGGGTCGATGCGGGTCATGCCGACGTTCTGCAGCACCTGCAGGTGATTGATATACGCGGCGCCAAAGGTCATCCAGAAGCGGATGCGCTTGAGGCCGATGATATTTTCCACGAGCGATTCTTCCTCCTCGTGATAGAGCAGGTATCCCTTTCGCACACCGATCTCCGGGAAGTCGATATCTTTCGAGACACTCATCGGCTTGATCTCTTTCCAGACGCCGTCTTGCCAGTACTTGCCCTTTTGTGTGATCTCGCGGATGTTGATCTCGGGGTTGAAGTTGGTCGCAAACGGATGGCCGTGCTCGCCGGCATTGCAGTCGACGATGTCGATATGGTGAATCTCGTCAAAGTAGTGCTTTTGTGCATAAGCACAGAACACATTGGTCACGCCGGGGTCGAACCCGCTGCCCAGCAGCGCCATGATGCCGGCGTCCTCAAACGAATCGCGGTAGTTCCACTGCCAGCTGTACTCGAACTTGGCCTCGTCGATGGGCTCGTAGTTGGCGGTATCCAGATAATCGACACCCGTTTCCAGACACGCATCCATGATGGGCAGGTCCTGGTATGGTAAGGCGACATTGAGCACCAGATCGGGGGTGTGTTTCTTGATTAAAGCCACCATCTGGTCGACATCGTCGGCATCGACCTGCTCGGTCGTAATGGGTTTGTTGAGTTTGGCCGCGATGGCATCGCATTTACTTTTGGTGCGGCTGGCCAGAACGATCTCGCTGAAGACTTCGGCCACCTGCGCACATTTATGAACCACCACATTGCCGACCCCGCCAGCTCCAATAATAAGTACCTTCGCCATGATCGATTCTCCATGCAAAAAGGCATACTTCGTTTCAATTAACCGTGAAAAGCATCTCACTGATGCAAGTCAAGTCCAGTCATCTATCACAGATAGCCCAGGGACTTGAGCTTCTTTTTTTCCTCCTCGGTGAGGATGTCTTTCTTTAGGGGCTTTTCGACCTTCAGGAAATCTTCCTTTTTATAGAGGCGGTATAACTCATCGGCCATTTGACCGATCCGTCCCTTATGGGATGGATCGGAGGCAAGGTTTTGCCGCTCCAGAGGATCTTTCTGGATATCAAACAGCATCGTTGAGCGACCGTATATTATTAATTTGTACTGGCCAAGCACCAGCGACGCCCCGGCGACATTGAGCTCCGAACAGATCGAAGCAGGCATAGCGTATTGCGTTCTTAAATCCCGCCCCCGATACGGCAACTCCGGTGGAATACCGCCTGCCCTCAGCAAGGTCGGCACGATGTCCAGATGCTGTACAGTGTCGGGCCGTGTGCCGGCAAGCCCATCGGCCTCTTTCAGGATCAGCGGCACATGGATCTGGTTATTCGATAAATTGTGGCCGTGCGCGAAGAAGTAATTGTATTCTCCCATCGCCTCGCCATGGTCGGATGTAAACAGAATCATGCTGTCCTCGTACATTCCGTTTTCTTTGAGCCAGCTCAAAAGGCGGCCGAACTGGTCATCGTAATAGCGGATCTCACCGTCGTATTGCGAGAGGTAGTAATGGTAGTCGGTATGGTCGCCGAGTTTCTGATACGGTGGGATGCCGCCCTTGTCGGCGATCTCCAGAGGGTGCGGCGATTGGTCGGGGTTGACAAAGAGCTCGTTGTAGGGTGCCGGAGGAACATACGGCCCATGCGGGTCCTGGTAGTGGATCCACATAAACAACGGCCCCTCCGAATGGCCGCCCAGCATCTCGATGGCTTTGTCTGTGGTCTTCTCAGCGACCCGCTCGACCGTGCCGCGATTGATTTCTTTATCGTCCATCTGATCGTCATACACATCAAAGCCCTGGCCGAACCCCATCTTTTTTCTGAGGACATAGTTGCTGACCACGCCGTAGGTTTTGTAGCCGCCCTTTTTCATGAGCTTTGGAATCGAGGGCACCTCGGGCAGGCGGGTTGAATTGTTCAGGATGGTCGTTTCATGCGGCAGAAATCCCGTCAGGAAACTGGAACATGACGGGGCCGTCACCGGCGCATGTGAAAAACATTTTTGGAAGAGCAGGTTCTCCGCAGCAAACGCATCGACATTGGGCGATGTCTGTCGAGGATAATTGTAGCAGCCAAGGTGGTCCGGTCTGAGGGTGTCAACCACGATCAGGAAGATGTGCGGCCGTTTAGACGGTGTCCTAGAGCAGCCGCTCAGAAAGAGACTGGACGACAGACTCGCACCCGTCAGTCCACAAAGGCCCCACTTGATAACATCCCGCCGGGTATGCAGGATTTCGGTGTTTTGGTTTTCCATTTTGCGCCAACTATGCCTTTTTTATTCTCACAGTATTACTCAAGCATTTTAGCACATGAGCCCAACTATTCCAGTTCATTATATTCTGAATCACGGGAAACCGGATGCGATTGGAAAAAGCGGATGGTATTACAATTCGGACAATACCCTGACTATCTCCGCCGGTTCCATGCGCTGCTTGTAGTCGGCGTTGACAAAGGCGGCTATGATGGTGCCGTCACGGTCGACAACAAATGTTCCCGGGACGGGCAGCTCGAAGGTGTCATCGCCGTTAAACCTGGGCAGGTCGGCACCCACATCGACATAGGCCTGTCGCAGAGACTCAGAGACCGCAAAGACCAATCCATACTGACGAGCCACGGCATTGCCCACATCGCTCAGGACGCTAAATGTAAGTTCGTTTTTCTCTGCGGTGTTCAAGGATTCATCGGGCACCTGCGGGCTGATGGCAACCAGCGACGCACCCAATTGTTCGAACTGAGGCAGATGCTCCTGCAATGCGTGCAGTTCAAGATTGCAGTAAGGGCACCACCCGCCGCGATAGAATGAAATCACCACCGGCCCGTCGGCCAGCCGGTCGCTCAGGCGCACGGTCTTTCCCCGTGCATCGGGCAGTTCGAAGTCCGTCGCGGCATCGCCCGCATTGGGACCGCCGGTTCCAATGCCCTTGTCAACCGCGGATTGGGTATCGGCATCGAACTGAGCCGCCAGGTCGGGGATCTTCGCGGTGATGTCCTGATGCATCTGAACCAATTGCTCTTTCAAACTCAACGGCGATTCCTTTCCGTATCCGGCTTAGTTACACAGCACGATGCGGTATCGGGCCTTGCCGCTCTTTAAGTGGTCGAATGCTTCATTGACCTGCGCCATGGGGAATTTTTCGATGACGGGCTTGATGTCATGTTGAACCGCAAAGTCCAGCATCGTTGCGATCGTGCCGGGGCTGCCGACAAGAGAGGATGAGATCGACAGCTGCTTAAAGAGCATCGGCACCATGCCAATGCTCAGCGGGTCCGGCTGTACACCCAGAAAATGCAGCCGGCCCTTCTGACGCAGCGTCTCAACATATCCATTCCAATCCAGCTTGACATTGACCGTAGACATGATCAGGTCAAATTTCCCTGCTACCGATTTGATCTTAGATTTGTCATGGGAATCAATCGTGCAATGAGCACCCATCTGTTTGGCTTCGGCCATTTTTGCCTCGGTGGAGGTGAACGCGGTGACCTCGCAGCCCCAGGCGTTTGAAAACTGAAGCGCCAAGTGACCCAGGCCACCGATGCCGATGACACCGACCTTGGCGGTCGGCTTGATGTCGAATTGAACCAGCGGATTAAAGACCGTAACGCCGCCGCAAAAGAGTGGGCCGGTGCTTTCGAGGTCAATGCCCCGGGGGAGTTTGACCACACTGGCACACCGGGCGCGAACCTTATCCGCGAAAGCGCCGTGATGACCGGCAATGGTCGCCTGAGCCTTAGTACACAGGTTGTGATCGCCCGACAAACAGGACGGGCAGGTCATACAATAACCGGCATGCCAGCCCAGACCGACCGCATCCCCGGGCTTGACATGACTGACCTGGTCGCCCACCGCGGCGACCGTCCCCACGACCTCGTGGCCGGGAACGATCGGGTATCTGGTGAACTGCCAGTCGTTGTTGATCATGCTCAGGTCGCTGTGGCAGATCCCGCAATAGTGGACATCCATTTCGACCTCGTCAACCCCTAACTGTCCGGGATCGTACTCAAAGGGCTCCAGGCGGCCCTTGGGTTCGTGTGCGGCGTATGCTTTAAACATTGTTTCTCCCTTCATAAAGGATTATCGGTTCTTTAAAACGCCTCTTTTTACTCAAGAAGCGTTACCCCTACACCTCAGGCCTTCAATTTGTTCAGCAAAAAAGCCATCGATTCGCCGACATCGGTCATGTTGGCCATGCCCTCTTCGTCACCGTTGACATCGCCGGGTTCGAGACCGTAACACATATTCCAGTAGGTCGAGCCGACAATAAACATCCCGCTGATCTGGAAGAAGTGGTTCATCGTGTCAAAGGCATGCGTCGCCCCGCCGCGGCGAACGGCGACCACGGCCGCACCGACCTTGTGCTTATAGAGGCCGCCATTGGTATACGAGACAAATCCGGCACGGTCGATCAGTGCCTTCATCTCGGCCGAGACATCGGCGAAGTAGGTCGGGCTTCCCAAGATCATGCCGTCGGCTTCGATCATTTTTTGAATGATCTCGTTGACCGGGTCTTTTGTGATGACGCACGTGCGGTTTTGCATGTCTGCACACTTGCCGCAGGCGGTGCAGCCGCGAATTGCCTTGCCGCCGATCTGGATCAGTTCGGTTTGGATGCCGGCCGCTTTTAACGGTTCAAAGGTTTTTCGGATGATGGTTTCCGTATTACCGCCTTTGCGAGGACTTCCATTGATACCGATCACTTTCATAATCTTCCTTTTCTTTCTATGATTTCAGAGGGCTCTGTTCGGAGGCTCTTAGCATATAGCATCGGCACCCGGGAAGCCAGCGCCGAATCAGTCTCAGCGAGATATTCAAGTTGGAAAGAGACGGCTGCTTAACGAAAGGCTACGCCCTGGGCAGACGCACAAAAATCGTGGTGCCTTCGTCAGGGGTCGAGTCGATGTCTACGCTGCCCTGCTGCCGGTCCATAATACGCCGCACGATCGTCAGGCCCAGTCCCTGGCCCTTGGCGTCCGGTTTACTGTGGAGCTGGTGAAACAGGTCAAACACTTTATCCTGCTGATCCAGTTCAATGCCGATCCCGTTATCGGAGATGGTGTATTCGACCATCTCATCCTGCACGGAGCCGCCCATCTTGATGATTGTTTTGCGGTCGGGATGGCGATACTTGATCGCATTATCCAGCAGATTGATAAAAACCTGGGACATCAGCGAATAGTCGCCG
>CALKKA010000133.1 GCA_937995495.1 uncultured Phycisphaerae bacterium | reverse complement strand
AAAAGGAGATTTTGCGGTGGGCCATAGCACAACTGACAGGACAATTGTTTCAAATCATAGACAAACTTGGAAGACGGCAATTGTCTGGATGGCTGTTTTTGCTATTTTTCTATCCGTCAGCGACAGCGCATGGGCCGTTCGCGGCCGGCCGCACCTGGATACAACATTGGGATACAATGTACTCCTGTCAGACAATGACACCCTGCTTCGCGGAGTGAGTTTGTCATTTGATGGCGGCGACCCATACGGGAGTCAGTCAATCAATGTCCCGACTCAAGTTCAGCTCGCTGCCCTGGCCACCGATTATGGACTCAATACGGTTCACCTTTACTTGGAAGGCGACTCGACTGGTAGCAAAGCGGTTAATAGCATCGGCTACAACGCCGCCAACTGTGATACGCTGGTCCAGCGATGTGCCAATGCCGACCTGTATCTGATCATTACGATCGGGTGTAACGGTGAAAACGGGAATATGGATCTGTCTTGGTCACAGGATTTCTGGAATTTCTACGGGCCACGATATAAAGATGAAACACATGTTATCTATGAAGCCCACAACGAACCGGCAGGATGGACTCCCAGTAACTGGGCAACTTCTGACTGGAATAACCAGATCGCTATGTACAATACGATCCGTGGTCACGCCCCGAACACCTTTATTCTCTTAGGTTCGTTCATGGGCTTTGCGGGCGATGCACGCTGGGGAGCAAACTACCTGTCATCCAACGGGGTAAGTTGGAACAATGCCGGATTTGCCTATCACGGATATGAAAGTAAGGTCGGTATAGAAGCTAATATTTCCTATATGAAGTCAAGCACTTCGTATCCGGCTACGTTATGCACTGAGTTCGGTATTGATGAAACAGTTAACCAGGGCTACAACAGCATGTTTGAAAGCCACTTCAATGGCTGGATGCAGTTCCAGTGGCTTGGCGCGAACGACTGGGACCTGCTCGATTTTAAGTCCAAGATCAACGGTGCCGGCACGGTCTGGACACCGGATGACCCGACGTGCACCTGGCCGGCAAAAGGAACTCTGGATATCCCCGCTGATGGTTCGACGATCGGGGTCTTCAGCCGCTTTGACCTTTTGTACCTGACCGCCGATCCAGCCAATGGAAATGATGTTGTACCTGAGGCAGAATACTACACCACCGCCGGAACCGATGCGTTCATCATCGAGTACACCGGTCCACGCCGGGTCAGCTTAAAGGCTGCCAACGGACTTTACGCAAAGACAACCGGTCCGACCGATTCCTTGACCGCCAACGCTTCAAGTGCGGGCAAGTATGAACAATTCGAATGGATCCGTTTGATCAACGGAGATGTCGCTTTGCGGGCATATGGTGGCGGCGGGCACCTCGTCAGGACCAACAGTGGGTTGGTGTATCCAAATATAGATAATGCCTATTTCACCAAATCAAATTTCATCACCAAAGAAATACCAAGTGGTGAACCCCCAGCAGTCGTTGGTGATCCTTACCGCGCCAACCCCCTGGCAATCACTTCAAGCAAAACTGTCATCGAAGCCGAAGATTTCGACCTGGGCGGTCAAGGAGTGGCCTATTATGACTTTAGCGTAGACAATCGGGGCAATGGAATTCGTCAGAGCGAAAATGTCGACATCGAGATCTGCAATGACACCGGCGGCGGCTACCATGTCAGCCATCTTGAAGCATTCGGGGAATGGGTGGATTATACGGTGGATGTCACGACCGCTCGGGGCGATTATATCCTTGACGCTCGGGTCGCGACACAGAATACCGGCGGTGCTTTCTATGTTCGATTTAAGGGGATAAACCTCACCGGCACTATTACAGTTCCAAATACTGGATCATGGCAGAGTTGGGACACTACAACTCCAGCAACCATTACCTTGGATTCCGGGCCTCAAATCATGCGATTCACTCGTGTTGGCACTGACGAGTTCAATGTAAATAAGTTCACGCTGACCTATATCGGCGGCAACGGCGACATGGACCTTGACGGTGACATCGACATGGTGGACTACGCGCTGTTCGCCCCCTACTGGCAGCAAATCGGCTGCGGTGACTGCGGCGGCGCTGAACTGACAGGCGATGGCAATGTCTTGATCGAGGATCTCCAGATATTCTGTGACAACTGGATGGGCGGCCTATAAACAACCTTGCCGAGATGATTTCAAAGCGGCTTCTTTAACTGCATCTGGACAGGTCAGTCACACCTTCCAGTTGTAGGCCACATACTGATGTTCGAATGAGCCGTCATCGTAGAGGTCGACCAGGCCGTATCCCTCATCAAAACCATGATAATCGCCCTGCCACCAGCTGCCGCTGACCGCCCCATCACAGATAAAAGAGGTCTGCCTGATATCCACACGGTCGATTAGGTGCATATGACCACTCAACGCCAGTTTGACATTGGGCCGATCTTTGAACATCCCGAGCAGCCCCCCCGAATCCAGGTGCATACAGGCACCTGGCACAATTAACTCCGTTTCTTTGGCAGTGTCTTCGTACAGAAAGACCGTTGCCGAAACGATCGGAATGTGCGAGATAATGACCACGGGCCTCCCGTCACTGGATGCCAACTGTTGGTTAAGCCACTCATACTGTTCATCATCAAGCTTGGCCAGATACGATTTTTTCTGGGTTTGCATTCGTGTGCTGTCCAGGTGAATGAATTTCCAGCCACCAACTTCATAGCTGTAATACCGCCCCGGCAGCCCCAGCCGTTCGATGGCCATGTCCATACTCGGATCTTCTCCTTTTCGGCTGCTTTCATCCAGATACAACCCCCAGCCATCGTGATTGCCAAGGCAATGTTTGACCGGGATCTGGCAGTGTCGGCTCAGGACAGCATCGAAAAGATCCCATTGAGCGTGCGCCGCTTGGGCATCCTTATCCAGTGCGTCCATGATCAGGTCGCCACCAGTGACGATCAACTCCGGCGGGTCATCGAGGTTATGAATATGCTCTAGGGCTGCCTGGAATCCCCTCTCGGCATTCCGCTCTTCATTCAGATGGATATCGGTCATGTGCGCAAGCCGCAGGGTTCTCTTGCGGTCGGAGCGATGGGATGATTTTGCAGCATCAACTTTATTCGCAGCTACGATGTTACAACCGCCTGCGGCCAACGAACCCAGAACCGCGGCCGAACCGGCAAAAAACTGTCGTCTGTCAATATTCATTGGAAACCTTTCAAAGAAGTTTAGTGTTCGACGATTTCGATCTTAGCCCAGTAGGCGGATTCATGGTTCCAGTCGTTGGCATGATTGATCAACTCCAGTTTGATGGTTTTGCCCGCATACTTCGAGAGGTCGACCGTCACATCCTCCCAGCCATTTTCGTCGGCATCGTTACCGATTAAAGCTTTTTTGAGTTCTTTTCCATTTGCCTTGACGATCAGTTCCCAGTCGCCGTTTTCATGATGCCCAACGGTCAGGTTCAGCTGTGTCTGCTTGCCCTCCGGGACAGCAACCTCATTGCTCAGTACGCAGTCGGTCCTGTCCAGCGCCGGGTGCGTGACATACACATTGCCTTTGCCTCGCCTGTTGCTGTGCAGGCCCGGCTCCAAGGTATCGCCCCAGTTGCTGATCTTCCAGCCCGGCGCGAACAGCTTAAGCCCCTCTACCATTCCCAGTGCGGGTTTAAACGTGATTTGTTCCATCTGCTCTTCAGTAAACTTACTATTGGCGACAGGCCCCGGTGCCCAGCTCTTTTGAAGTTGGCTTGGCACTGCTTTTTTAACAGGGATCACAAACACATCTTGTCCGCTTGCGTCTTTTTCTATCTTTCCACCACTGCGAACAACCGCATCACGTGCGAGTTTTTCGCAAACCGCTATCAACTTTCCAAATGTATACGGCGTATGACTGAACTTGCCCTCCGGATCCAAAGCCGACTTAAATTTCTCCGGAACTTCCTCGATACCCATCGATGTAAACAGTACACCCGCTGCACTTGAAGGATTGCAGTCGCTGTCCTGGCCGCACCGCATTGAGATGATGATCGTCTGATCGATATCGCCCTGACCATAGAGCAGTCCCATGGCGATATAAGCCCCGTTGATCTTCGCATCGATGTTGGCGGGGTTGTTTGGCGGATCGCATGAGTATCTTTTATAGTCTGGGTTCTTCTGATATTTCCCTTCTATCTTTTGCCAACTCTTGACCCAGTCCCCCGGATTTTCTTTATACCACCCGATCACGTCGTTGACCATTTCATAATACTGGCTCTCACTCGGTATGCACTCCAGCCCTGCGTTGATTATTTTTTCGATATCCGTTTCAAAGAAGGCCGCCGCATACATCCCGCTGACGAATTGACCCGCATACAGACCATCGCCATAGTTCATCATGCGGCCAAACTTTTCACCGAGCTTAATTGCAACATTCGGCATGCCCGGAGCGATCAGCCCTGCATAGTCTGCTTCGATCTGGTAATCGATATCATCGCTGTGTTTGCTTAACTTCGGATGACCCGAGTCCGGCGGCGCGATTCCTTTGCGTAAGTTTTCACGCCCGAATTTGTTCGCATGCCAAAGCTGGTAACCGCTGTTGGCAAAATCGATGCCTGCCTGCTCATACGACACATCGAACCCGTACAGCTCCAGCGTCCTGAGGAATGTCATCTCTACATAGATGTCATCCTGGTTGAATTGATTGACCCTCTCCGGCTTCCATGCGGGCACTTCCTCTTCAGGGATGATGCGTTCTAAATAATTAAACTCCGTCGGCGCCGCCCAGCCAACGCCAGCCATCTGGCCAATCCAGCCAGCTTTCATCTTATCGACATAGTCATCGACCGAGATGCGGAGATACGGCGTGCCCTCTTTTTTATTGCCGGCAACACCCTCCTGATGACAGCCAACAAAAGCGACTAACCCCAAGATTGTTATCATAATGTTATTTTTCATGTCTTTGTCCTTTTCATGAACCGCTAAAATACAAATCCGCTTCTCTGTTCAAAAGCTTAGTCTGATCGCCGGTCGTCAGCCATACCCGCACGGGCGAATCAGGCTGATCATTCCAAACAAAGGTTGCCACCGCACGGGTCGGCAATGGATATTTGAAGGATTTTCCATTCCATTCGACTTTGATGTTCTGGGCGGATGCATCACTGTTCAGAGCGATCAAGACCCGCGAGCCGTCAGTATTCATAAATGCCACATTCTCTATGCCAGTCGTAGCCGTATCCGTTGAGTCAATCCGATAAGCGCCGGGGCGAACAAATTTGCTTGTATGTCCAAATGTGTAATACTGCGGCCGCCGGCTGAAAGAGCCGTCCGCCTGATCGATGGTGATCACGCCGTAACAGGTATCACATCCCCCGGGAATCTTAGGGCCATTCTGGGTGTCCAGGGCAAGGTTCCATGTAATAAATGATTTTGACCAGTTGCGGACAACATGCATCATTTCACGCGTTGTGCGTATTAAATTATTGTCAAAACCGGGCTTTTGCCACTGGCCATTGGATCCTTCGGTAAAATGAGTATCACGGTCCGGATGAGCGTCATGAACCTTCGTCTGCGAACTAACATCGCCATAATAATGGTGCCATGCTGTCCCCGCAACATATTTTCTGGCTCCCGGATCATTCAATATTTCAAGAGGATACTGCGGCTGATCCCAGTTATGATCCCAGACCAGTATGTCCGTATTAAGATTGTTTTCCGCAAACAACGGCCCCATCTTCTTCACCAGCTTAATCTGGTCGGCCGGTTCCATCCGTGTGCCGTGGTAGCTGCCGGGTTCATACCACGGCTCATTCTGCAAGGTGATGGCATTAATGGTCAGGCCCTGTTCGGCATAGGCCTGAATGTACTTGACGAAGTACCGAGCATAGGTGTCATAGACGTCCTCTTTGAGTCGGCCGCCACCCAGGTTCTCACCCTGCTTCATCCAGTGGGGCGCGCTCCACGGACTGCCCATCAGTTTAATCTCGGGGTTGACTGCAAGGATCTCCTGCAGCATTGGGATGATATATTTTTCATCCTTGGCAATGGAAAAATGTGACAGTTCATAATCACTCTGACCTCGCAGCATGTCATTGTAGGTATAGTCGTCATGGCCGCCCATTTCTGAACTGACACGGAAATCAGAAGTCCCCATCGGCTGACGCAGATAGGTCAACCCGATCCCCTTTTCCGGATCGAACAATTCTTCCTGTGCCGCCTGTCTTTGCGCCGGCGTCATGGCATTGGCCAGCAACCATGCCGAGGAGTCCGTCAAGGAAGCGCCGAACCCATCAATCGATTGATACATTTGAGATTCATCTATCGTAATGACCGTGACGGTGGAAGTATTTATATCTTGTACTGGATCATCCGCAGCATGCTTATCGCACCCACCCAACAACGCCAAGCCGAAAGCCATGACTAATACAAATCTACTCATATTCAACTCCTCAATTCCAATCCGTAATTTTAAATGTCCACGCATGATCACATGGCAAGGTAGCTTTATTCATTTTCGATAGATCAATCACCACATTGCCGTCTTCATACTTCCAGCTGAACTCCTGATCCATTCCCAGCATACTGACCTGGATATTGTCACTTGGCTGAGGAATCTCAAGGGTAAGTGTCTTGGGCAACTTTGTCGTGGTGGCATAGATCGCATCGTCCTTAGCCGTATAGAACACATCGGTGCTGAATGCTTCTTCGGCGTTTCTTTTATGGATCCACGGCTTTGTTCCATAGATCGCCTCACCGTTGACTTTCATCCACTGGCCCATCTGCTCAAGCCGCTCAACACTTTCTGGTGGAATGAGTCCCTCTGAGGTCGGCCCTACATTCAGCAGGTAGTTGCCACCTTTGGAAACAATTTCTACCAACTGATGGATCAGGATCTCTGTCGACTTAAAATTCTTATCAGCAGCACAATAGCCCCAATGATCGTTCATCGTAATACAGGACTCCCAGTCTACCCCGGGCAGTCCGCCAGCGGGCACCTCCTGCTCGGGCGTCCCAAAATCGCCCGCAAAGTTGCCCTCTTTGGTCAATCCCTGCATCCCCTTGCGCCCCTTGTCCACGCGGTTATTGATAATAATATCTGGCTTGAGGGAGCGGACATACTCATACAGCATCAGGCCTTCCTCATGGTTCCAGGAGTCTTCCCATTCCCC
>CALKKA010000132.1 GCA_937995495.1 uncultured Phycisphaerae bacterium | reverse complement strand
TGAAACGGGGGTGCATCGCTTGGTGAGGATCAGCCCGTTCGATTCACAGGGCAGACGGCATACCAGTTTCGCAGCAGTCGATGTGATGCCGGACTTTGGGGACGATATTGATATCGAGATAGACGAAAAAGAACTGCGAATTGATTATTACCGAGCCAGCGGGGCCGGCGGTCAGCATGTAAACAAAACCAGTTCCGCCGTACGGATTACACACTTGCCGACAAACATCGTCGTGCAGTGTCAAAATGACCGCAGCCAGCACAAGAATAAGGCTGAAGCGATGCGAATGCTTAAGGGACGGTTGTACATGCTGGAGCAGCAGAAACGCGATGCGGCATTGGCGAAACTGTACAGTAATAAGGGTGAGATTGCCTGGGGCAATCAGATTCGCAGCTATGTATTGCAACCCTATCAAATGATCAAGGACCATCGGACCGATTATCAGGCGGGGAATGTCCAGTCGGTGCTAGACGGTGATATCGAGGCATTTATCGAAAGTTATTTGCGGCATCGGGCGCAGAAGAATAATAAAGAACACTAAAATGAAGGTGATTTTCAGATAAGGAATCCAGGCATGGGGAAGTCGTTGACTCAGATTTCGGTTAAGGTACAAAAAGGTGATTGTTGGGTGTTGGCAGGTGACCTTTTGGCAGTTGGGGTCTTTTCGGACTCTCCTGCAAACTCGCTCGTTAAGATGCTGAATAAAAAGCTGAACAGCGGAATCGAAAAAGTAAAAAAGCTGGGAGATTTTGAGGCCAAGCCGGGAAGCAGTTGTCTATTGTATTCGGATGGGAAGATTAAGGCATCACGAGTCCTGCTGGTGGGGCTTGGTAAACGCAAAGATCTCAATTCGGAGACACTGCGAAAGGGCGCCTCACTTGCGACATCAAAAGCTGTCGAGTTGAAAGCCAGGTCGGTCTTGCTGTCACTGCATACGGATATTTCCGCCTCGGTCAAGCTGGATGCCATGCAAGTTGGGCAAATACTGGCTGAGGGCGCCTGTTTTGGCGCCTATCGATACGATGAATTTATCACCGACAAAAACAGTAAATCACCTGCACGCATCAAAGCCGTGATCACCGATAGGCATGCCAATACCGTATCACAATTGCGGAAAGGTGTTTCGGTTGGCATGATAACGGGTCTGGCGCAGAATGATGCCCGTACGGTTGCAAATCGTCCGGGCAGTGTCATTAACCCGGTAACGCTTGCGGCTGAAGCGAAAAAACTCGCACGAAGTATCCCGTCCCTGCGATGTACCGTGCTGGATGATAAGCAGCTCAAGACTAAAAAAATGGGCGGCATTCTTGCTGTTGGACAGGGCTCTGCGACCCCGCCGCGGTTGATCGTTCTGCAATATACTCCGGCCGGAGCGACGAAAAACACACCGACGATCGGGTTGGTTGGTAAGGCGGTCACATTTGACTCAGGCGGCATTAGTCTAAAGCCCGGTGCGGGGATGTATGATATGAAGTTCGATAAATCCGGCGGCATTGCGGTGCTTGGGGCAATGAACGCCGTTTCACAGCTCAAGCCCAAATGCACGGTCTATGGACTGATCCCTGCAGCTGAAAACATGCCGGGCACCGGCAGTTATCGCCCAGGCGACATTGTTACGACATTTAGTGGCAAGACCGTCGAGATCCAAAATACAGACGCCGAGGGCAGGATGATTCTCTGTGATGCGATTACCTATGCGGAGAAGCTCGGCTGTCATTCAATTGTCGATATTGCAACGCTGACAGGGGCATGCGTGGTCGCCATTGGACAAAAACGCGCTGGCTTGATGAGCAATGACATCAAACTCATTGATCGGCTAAAGGAGGCTTCTAACAATACCGGCGAGCGGCTTTGGCATCTGCCGTGTGACGACGAGTTTGTCGAAGAAATGAAAAGTAAGATCGCCGATTTAAAGAATGTTGGCGGTAAGTGGGGGGGTGCCTGTACGGCAGCAGCATTCTTAAGTCAGTTTACCGAGAAGGCCAGGTGGGCACATATCGATATGGCTGGAGTGGGCGTCTGGGGCGCCAATCCCGGTGACGCTCCCGGTTCGATCGGATTTGGAGTACGATTATTGACGGCGTTCGTAATGAACCATTCCAAAAAGTAATGGCTTGATATAGAAGTAAAGGGCACGATTAAAATGAAAGAAGTCGATCTAAAACGAATTGAAAAGGCCGTGCTTGAGATTCTTGAGGCAGTGGGTGAAGACCCGAACAGAGAAGGTCTCAAAGACACACCCGCGCGAGTGGGCCGCATGTATGCCGAACTGCTGGATGGGATGCGGCACAATCCCTCAGAGCATTTGAGCAGTATCTTCCATGAGACATACGATGAGATCGTTCTGTTGCGGGATATCCCGTTCTACAGCATTTGCGAACACCACATGATGCCGTTTATCGGGACGGCTCATCTTGCCTATCTGCCCGATGGCAAGGTGCTGGGGGTCAGTAAGTTGGCCCGTATCGTTGATGCCTTTGCCCGGCGCTTGCAGGTGCAAGAGCGGTTGACGGGTCAGATTGCGGATTTTCTGATGACCAACCTGAAACCTAAGGGGGTTGCGGTTGTTATAGAGGCGTCACATAGCTGTATGACAATTCGCGGAATTAAAAAACCCGGTGCGGCGATGGTGACCAGTGCCTTGCGAGGTATCTTCAAGAAAGATCCCCGAAGCCGATCAGAGGTGCTGACTTTAATGCATGTAGACAGGGTGTAATGCACACATTGAGCCGACAGATTCGTTTTTCGCTGGATCCTTTCTCCCAGCAGCAGACGCAGGGTTTTAATTCCTATGCATCAAAACCCTGTGGCAACGGGTTAAGCATCTATTTTTCCTTATGGGTGGATTTGGCGAGTGAATTGGACCGGGATACGGGTTTTGTAGTGAATGTTTCTCAAATCGATCAAGCGGTTCGTCAGGAAGTCGTTCCATTTTTTGAGAGGTTAATCTTTGAAACTTTTCAAGACCGGAAGACGCCCACATTGATTTCTTTGGTGAAGGTACTGAAGCAGTCGTGGGCCGTGCTCAGAGATTCGTTTTGCCCGAAAATAGTGACTCAACTTTCTTTAGAACTCGATCCGTTCAGGCGGATTACCATTCAATCAGATGAGGCGAAGATGTTTATAGTGAGTGAAAAATTTGAATTTTCTGCGATGCACCTGTTATGGAATGATCAATTCGATGAAGCGAAGAATGTTGAGGCCTTTGGAAAATGCGCTAATCCCGCGGGCCATGGCCACAACTATATCCTTGAGGTATCGGTAGAGAAATCGGCCGAATCTGAGGACGACGGATGGCATTCTGATTTCGAAAAGGGTGTCAAAGAACATTTTTTGGATCTGGTGGACCATAAAAACCTCAATGTTGATGTCGCCGAGTTCAAATCGTTGAACCCGACGGTAGAAAACTTATCTTTTTTGGCGTGGCAAAAGCTGGATAAAAAGCTAAAAAACGCTAAACTGCATAAAGTGATCGTTTGGGAAAATGACAGAACCTGTTGCTGTTATCAGGAATAGGCGTTTGACGCCCATAAGGCACGTTTTTTCTGCCAGTTATTCAAAAGTCTTTGTTAATTCGAGCCTCATGAATAGCCGATAAATACAGTGATTAACCCCTGTTGGGAACTTAACTTAAAAAAATAGCGTCTTCGCGGTATATTTTTTTGCGAAGACGGGGAAATATGAGACATTTTATTTTTGATGTTCTCAGGTCGGTGTTTGTTTTTTTTGCGCAACCGACGGGCACGGAGTGCAGGGTCATCTAATGATTTTGGGGAAATAACTGGGTATTTTATGAGGCGAATTTCATTTAACCCTCTTTGATATAATATCTTATAGTAGAAAGGCGTTTTGATGAAAGTAGCAGTGGTTGGTGTGGGGTATGTTGGGCTGGTTGCCGCGGCTTGTTTGGCCGATGGTGGCAATCATGTTGTCTGTGTTGATAAAGACAAAAAGAAGATTGAAGATCTCAAAAATGGAGTCATTCCCATCTATGAGCCTGGCTTGACGGAGATCGTCAAAAAGAATGTCCAGGCCGGGCGTTTGACCTTTACGACAGATTTGCAGGAGGGCGTCGACAATTCCCTGGTGATCTTCATCGGGGTGGGAACACCCAGCAGCCCGGATGGGTCTGCGGATATCTCGGCGGTTTTGCGCGTGGCTGAAGAAATCGCCAAGATGATGACGGACTATCGCATACTGGTCACCAAAAGCACGGTTCCGATCGGGACGCACAAGATCGTTAGCGATCTGATCGCTTCCAAGACCGAGGTTGCCTTTGATTATGTCAGCAACCCCGAATTCTTGAAAGAGGGGTCCGCGGTCGATGACTTCCTCAAACCCGACCGGGTGATCATCGGGACCACCAATCCGGCGGTGATGGAGATCATGAAAGTCCTGTATGCCCCGTTTATGCGAAAAAGCAGCCGAATCCTGTTTATGGACCCGGCCAGCGCGGAAATGGCCAAGTATGCCGCCAATACCATGCTGGCGACGCGCATTTCATTTATGAACGAACTGAGCGGTTTGTGTGAGAAATTCGGTGCTGATATCGAAAGTGTGCGTGCAGGCATCGGCAGTGATGGCCGTATCGGTAATGCGTTTTTATTCCCCGGCGTGGGTTATGGCGGGAGTTGTTTTCCCAAGGATGTCCGTGCCCTGATTTATATGGGCAATGAACAGGGGGTACCGATGACCATCGCCGAAGCGGTTCGAGGTGCCAACTTTACCCAGCACGACCGTTTCGCACAGAAGTTGCTCGACTATTTTGCAGGCCAAACGGATATCAAGCTGGGTGTCTGGGGACTGGCGTTTAAAGCCCGGACTGATGACACCCGTGAATCACCGGCACTGTATTGTATCAAGAAGTTTTTAGATGCGGGAATGACTGTTACGGCGTTCGACCCGGAGGCCGGCTGCGGTGAACTGGAAGGAAAGATTACCCAGGCCGATGACGCCTATGCTGTGTTGGATGCCGCGGATGCGTTGGTGGTCTTTACCGACTGGCAGGAATTTCGGACGCCGGACTTTGAGATGATCGCCAAATCCCTGAACAAACCGGTCATTTTTGACGGTCGCAACCTGTACAATCCGGCTTTTGTTAAAAAGCAGGGACTGGACTATTACTCGATAGGTCGCAGTTAATGAATTTTTATTTTTTAAAATCCGAATCAGGAAATTGAAATGAAAATACTAGTTACGGGGACCGCCGGCTTCATTGGATACCACTTAGCGCAGCGGCTCATTGAGCGCGGCGATGAGGTGGTGGGCCTGGACAGTGTTAATGATTACTATGACCCTGCGATTAAGTATGGCCGTTTGGCCCAAACGGGCATCGATCAAGACAGGATTGAATATAATACACTGGTTACCAGCAGTCAATACAACAACTATCGCTTCATTCAGCTCAATCTGGAAGAAAAAGTAAATCTGGATAGACTTTTCACTGAGCAGAAATTTGATAAAGTCTGCAACTTAGCTGCCCAGGCGGGTGTTCGCTACAGCCTGATCAATCCACAGGCATACATCGATGCCAATATCGTTGGCTTCGTCAATATCCTGGAGGCCTGTCGCCATAATGACATACAGCATCTGGCCTATGCCAGTAGTTCCAGTGTTTACGGCCTCAACGAATCCATGCCGTTTGCGACCAGCGATAATGTGGACCACCCGGTGAGTTTGTACGCCGCGAGCAAGAAGTCCAATGAGCTAATGGCACACACCTATAGTCATTTGTTTGGGTTGCCCACCACGGGCTTGCGGTTTTTCACGGTCTACGGGCCGTGGGGTCGACCGGACATGGCCCTGTTTTTGTTTACCAAAGCGATCCTCGAAGATAAACCGATCGATGTCTTTAACCATGGTAAGATGCGGCGCGATTTCACCTATGTCGATGATATTGTAGAGGGCGTTGTTCGTGTGATCGACCATCCTGCCAAAGGCAATTCGGATTGGTCCGGTCAGTCGCCCGACCCATCCTGTTCCAAGGCTCCGTATAAAATTTACAACATCGGAAACAGCAATCCGGTGGAACTCATGGATTTCATTGAAGCGATCGAACAGGCTTTAGGGAAAAAAGCACAGAAGAATATGATGCCCATTCAGCCCGGTGATGTCCCGGCAACATGGGCAAATGTCGATGACCTGGTGGAAGACCTGGACTATCAACCCAACACAGCTGTTCAGGAAGGTGTCCAGCGATTCATTGATTGGTATAAGGATTTTTATCAGATAAACTAGTTGCTAACAGCCGATAGCTGAAAGCTAAATAAATGGAGTGTTTCATGCAGGTACCTTTATTGGATTTAAAAGCGCAGTACGCAACCATCAAAAAGGATGTCCTTAAGCAGATCAACGAAGTACTGGACACCCAGCGGTGTATCGGCGGCCCGAAGGTTGAAGAACTGGAATGTGCCATTGCCGGTGTCTGCAACTGTAAATACGCAGTGGGTGTTTCCAGCGGTACCGATGCCCTGATCAGCAGTCTGATGGCTTTGGGTATCGGAGAGGGTGATGAAGTGATCACGACGCCCTTTACATTTTTTGCTACCGGCGGCAGTATCGCCCGCGTGGGTGCCAAACCGGTCTTTGTCGATATCGACCCGGTGACCTACAACATCAACCCCGCTCTTATTGAGGCGGCGATCACCAAACATACCAAGGCGATCATGCCAGTGCATTTGTACGGCCAGATGGCAGATATGGATCCGATCATGCAGATCGCCGGCCAATCCTCGCTGGCGGTGATCGAGGATGCAGCCCAGGCGATCTCGTCCAGCTATAAAGGCAAAAAGGCCGGCCAGATGGGGACATGTGGATGTTTCAGTTTCTTTCCCAGCAAGAACCTCGGCGGCATCGGCGATGGCGGCATGATTGTGACCAATGATGACCAGTTGTATCATCAGCTCTTTAGTATGCGAAACCACGGAATGGAGCCCAAGTACTACCATAAACACATCGGCGGCAACTTCCGGTTGGATCCGATCCAGGCAGCGGCACTACTGGTCAAACTGCCGCATCTTGAAAAATGGTCGGAAGGCCGCCGCAAGAATGCCGCCTATTACAACAAGAAATTCAAAGGCACGGTCGTTCAGACGCCGGTGATCAGCGAAGATTGCATCTCGATCTACAATCAGTATGTCATCCGCGTGCCGCGGCGTGACGAGGTGGTCAAACATTTGCAGGCGAATCAGATCGGCTGCGACATCTATTACCCCGTTCCGATGCACCTGCAGGA
>CALKKA010000131.1 GCA_937995495.1 uncultured Phycisphaerae bacterium | reverse complement strand
TCCTCTTCAGTCAGCTCAGATGGAACGATATCCAGAAGTAATACCTTGATACCGCAGTTTGCCAGATGAGCGGCGATACCGGCTCCCATGGTTCCTGCTCCAATAACGCCGGCTTTTGTGATTGTAAGATGCATCTTCCTGTTTACCTTATTTTATATAATCAATATTCCCTTTTTACACCCCTACTCGACGTCGAGTCTAAGGCGTTTTATACTTCAATACACTTTAATGTTAATGAAAACTCAAACTCTAATGCTCGATAAAGCATTTGCATTCTGTAAACTTTTCTATTTCAGCAAGCCGACATCTTACAGGATTAAAAAATCATATGTCCATCACCGCTTCGATGTCCGCATCGAGCTTCGGCGGTTTTGACAATAATGATATTCCAAAAAACAGCGTCAGTGAAACCAACAAAGCAATCGCACCGGTATTCACACTGAATGGAACGGAGAACCCGGCGGATTTGCTTGCCATTTTTATTCCAAAGTTAATCACGATACTGGCGATGATCGCTACATTAGCCGCAAGCGGTGTAGCACGCTTCCAGTTAAGACCGACGGCAATCGTTGGAACCAGAGCGGCGGCGAAAGTGCCCCAGCCAAATGCTCCTAACAGAGCGACCAGATCCCCTATATAGAGCGCAAAGAAGGCCGCTACTGCGGTTAACACTACTGTTGTGACGCGGGCCTTGAAGAGTTCGTTTTTAATTGTTTTGATCCCAAAGGCCTTGGGCATGTCGTGTATCACAGCGGCGGTACCGATGTTTAGAAAGCTGCTTCCGGTGGACATGATCGCAGAAAACAGGCCTGCGAAGACGATCCCTGCCAGCAGCGGATGGGCGCAACTTTGCAGGAACTGCGGTGCGGCTTCGTCTGCATTGGCCAGGGGGGCGTGTACTCCCTGCAAGACGAGGGAACGCATGACAAGGCCGATGCTCAGCCATAGCAGTGCGGCGATCGCGTAAGCACCGACGCTGATCGGCAGGATATGTTTCGCATCGGAAACTTTTTTATACATCATCATCTTGATGATGACATGGGGTTGGCCGGCTACGCCCATGGTGAATATGAAATACCATGAAAGGCATCCAATCATGCCGAGTGTTCCCCAAGGGGCGATGGCCTCGGGATTGTCCTTCATGATCGTTGTGGCCATGCCGGCAAAGCCGCCATCGACAGCGGTGGTGGCGGTGATAAAGACGAGGATAGAGGCTACCACCATTATCGCACCTTGGATGAGGTCAGCGTAAACGGACGCGATGATGCCGCCGGCTACACTGTAGAAGACCATGACCGTGCTTGAGATGATGACGCACATTGCGAGGCTGACGCCGCCGCCAAACAGCGGGTTTGAGTTTAGTATTTCGCGGAGGACCATCGACATGGCTAGTATCTGCGTGGCGAGATATCCCATCACACCGAGGATGATCGCGAGGGCCGTCAGGAAGCGGGAGGTTTCACTTTTATAGCGTGCGGCGACCGTATCGGGCAGTGAAACGGAATCCCGTAACTCTGCGATCAGGCGAATCCGTTTGGCCAATAAAAAGAACGCGACCGCGAACCCTAACGGTGCAGTCAGGCATATCCATATTGAACTCATGCCCATTTTGTAGACCAGGCCCGGACCGCCCACAAAACCAAAACCGCTCATGTTTGCAGAGAAGACAGCCAGCGCCGTAACGAGGACGCCAAGGTTGCGGCCTGCCATGAAGAAATCTTTGGTGGATTTTGTGCGACGCATTGCCCAAAGACCGACACCGAAACAGATCAGCATATACAATCCAAGGCACAGCAGAATGGTCATGCTACGATCCATCGGCGACCTCCTTTACATCGTCACGGTGGCCCCTTAAAAGTGCCTGAAACGTGTCGTTGTCGTCGGAGGTGAAGATGGCCTTGTCATAATAGATGACATAGATAACCACGAAAAAAAGCTGCATGGGCCAAAGGGCGTAGAACATCAAGGCCGTCGGAAGCGGGAACCCACCAAAAAGCTGGCCTGAGCCACTTCGTGTGAATGTCCAGTATGCTGCCATCGTCAGTGTCAGGGCCGTGATACACAGGGCGGTTGCAAGAAGAATGGGCAATTTGAGCTTTTTAAGCCTGCCTTGTTTATTGAGGCAAAAAAGGACCAGAGCGGCAAAAAAGAAAAACTGTATGACTCCGAATGCGTAGCCGAGCCATTTAATATGTGATTGCGTTTCAACACCAGGCCTGCCCTGCAGCATGTCCGGGTATTCGGGATGCGGGATGTGGAGTCCTCCCGGTGTTTCGCCGATGATAAACAGTGCGGCGAGTATCCCACACAGCGTTAGAAGAATCCCAAATGCAATCCATGACAACTTCATTTTGTGTCTCCCATAAAAACCTATTTATTCTGCCGGAACATCATCTCAGCAATTGAACACAATTTCAGTTAATAACAATGTTTCAAGATCGTAGTATACCGCTGTAAAGTCCACGGCTTCATCAACCAAAGTATCACACGTCCCGTCCTAAAAGGTTTCTAGTCTATAATCGCCTGATAAGCAAGGGTCTCGACCTTGTATCCCAGCGTATGAGCCGCTGGTTTTATCTGCGACATATAAATAACGATCATCTCTTCTTCGAAATCGATAAAGAAATTTGTGCTCGCGGCCCCGGCCCAACTCACGGTTCCCATAGAACCCAGGTTACCCAAAAGGTGTGGCCCGATGTTGACCCGAAACCCTAATCCGAAACCTGCCTCGCGAATCTTGACCCACGCCCCCTTGCACGCCTTGTTCATTCCCTCGATGTGATCGCTCGTCATAAGCTTGACACTCTTGGGGCTTAACATACTAACCCCATTCAACGTGCCGTTATTGAGGATCATTTTGCAGAATGTCAAATAATCCTTTTGCGTCGATACCAACCCGCCGCCGCCGGAAAAATGTGTCGTCGGCGTCAAATAGTCTCTTGACACCCCGGGCTTGGCCGGATAGATCTTCTTATTGTCATCCAGCGAATAGATCGCCACAAACCGATGCGCCTTTTCCGGAGGAACATTGAACCCCGTATCATCCATTCCCAGCGGGTCAAAAATGCGTTCTTGAAAGAATCTGTCCAAAGGCATTCCGGAAACAACCTCTACCAACCGGCCCAGCACATCCGTACTCACTCCGTACTCCCACGTCGTGCCCGGCTGATGCTTCAGCGGCAATTTGCTAAGCTTGACAACCGTATCGGCAATTGTCTTTTCGTCGTCGCCAAGCACTTTCGCTTCACGATACAACGCGTCAACTTTTGAGGATGCAAAAAACCCATACGTCATCCCGGATGTGTGCCGCAAAAGGTCGCGTATCGTCATTTCATGATTGGAGTTAACGGTTGAAAATGTTGTCTCGCCCGTGACAGGATCCTCCGATTCGACACCAACTGTAAGGCCCTTAAGTTCGGGCAGGTATTTTGAAACAGGATCGTTTAGAAAGAAATGCCCTTCTTCGTAAAGCATCATCACCGCCGTGCTCGTGATCGGCTTGGTCATTGAATAGATTCTAAATATCGCATCCTTACTCATCGGAACTCTACCCTCGATATCCTGCATACCGAACGTTTTGAAGTATCCGATCTTGCCATTGCGATAGATCATCACCGAAGCACCCGCCACACCCTCATCATCTACATATTGCTCGAACAAATCATCAATACGACCAAGCCGCTCGCCTGAGAGCCCCGCGCCATTGGAGCCAGCAACCTGGCGGCATCCGCATAGACAAAACGATACAAATACAAGAACGATTGCCAATGACCCTTGAAATGAACGCTTCACAAACTTCTCCTTTAAAAAAACCGTCTCTTCTCTAATCGAGATTATTCAACCTGAATTCCTGCTTTCGTATGAATGACAACGCTATAAGATTAGATCCCCATTCCGCCAGTGACTTCAAGTGTATGGCCGGTGATGTAGGATGCATAAGGTGAAGCGAGCAGGAGTATGGCACCAGCCGCTTCATCGACGGTGCCCGGTCTGGCCAGCGGGATCATTGCCGAGACGGACTCCCTTACTTTTCCTGGGATGCCGAGGGAGACTTGCTGCCCGTTCACTTCGATGCTTTCTGAAGCGTTTTTTTCTTGGGTCAGACGCGTGTCAATGAAACCGAATGCCACGGCGTTACACCGAATCCCGAATGCACCCCATTCTTTTGCGACCGTTTTCGTCATTCCAATGATGCCCATCTTTGCGGTGCTGTAATTAACCTGTCCGATGTTGCCGTGCAGGCCTGAGGTCGACGAAACATTGATGATGCATCGTGGTTGGGTATCGCCTTGTGCTTTTTCTTTCTTGGCTTCATCTCGCATATAAGGGGAGGCGGCGCGGATGAGACGGAAAGGGCCCATGTTGTGGATCTGCAACATGGCCTCAAATTGGGCGTCGGTCATTTTGTGGAGCATGCCGTCCCATGTAAAACCGGCGTTGTTGACGAGGATGTTCAAGCGGCCATATTTTTCGATGGTTTTTGCGACAAGTTGCTCCGGGAAGGCGGGGTCTGTTATGTCGCCGCAGACTTCAATGGCATCGCCGCCAGCACTGCAGATGTCATTTACAACGTGCTGTGCGGGTTCTTTGTCAACATCGCTGATGACAATTTTAGCGCCATGGCTTGCAAACAATTTTGCCGTGGCAGCGCCGATCCCTCTGCCGGCGCCGGTAATCACAGCCACTTGCCCATCAAGTAAGTTCTTCATTTCAAATCCTTTTTTATGCCCTTTTGCGAAGTTCTTTTTTTAATAGTTTTCCCGTTGCACTCATGGGTAACGCATTCACGATTTCGACGATTCGCGGATATTTATAATTCGCGACTTTCGGCTTTATCCATTGAATTAATTCTTCGCCAGTTATTGTTGCGTTGTCATTCAGGACAACGTAGGCTTTTACTTCTTCACCAAACTTTTCATCGGACACACCGATCACAGCAACCAGTGAGACATCAGGATGTTCTATGATCTTTTCTTCAAGTTCGCGTGGGTATACATTGTATCCGCCACGAATGATCATATCTTTGAGCCGGTCGACGATATAAAAATAGCCATCCTCGTCTTGTGTGGCGATGTCGCCGGTATGAAGCCATCCTCCGTGGAAAGCCTCGGCAGTTGCTTGGGGGCGATTGTAATAGCTTTTCATGACGACGTCTGACTTCATCACAAGTTCCCCACGTTGGCCGAGGGGCACATCGTTCATATCGGGGTCCACGATGCGCAACTCAATGCCGTCGTGCGGAGTGCCGATCGAGCCGACCTTCCTTTGTTTGCCGAGCTGGTTGAGTGTTCCGGCGGCGGTGGATTCGGTCAATCCCCATGCTTCGAGGATGGTAAATTTAAATTTTTCTTCGGTGGCTTTCAGGACTTCGACGGGCATAGCGGCCCCACCTGACATGCCAACCCGCAATTTGCTTGCGATCTTTTCGACATCGTAGTCCGAGGCATCAGTCTGGTTCAGCAGTGCCCAGTAGATCGTGGGGACGGCGGCAAAAAGGGTCACGTTTTCTTTTTCAAAGGTTTTTAAAACCATATCCGCATCGAACCGTTCAAGGAGGACGACGGTGGAACCTGCAAGCAGGCCGCAGTTTAACTGCACCTCCTGCGCGTAGCAATGGAACAGGGGCAGGGCAACGAGGTGGACATCTTTATCCGTTGCCTGTTGGGCCTTTAAGAATATTTTTGCCGAGGCAAGATTGTTTTTGTGAGTTAGCTCGGCGCCTTTTGGATTGCCAGTCGTACCTGAGGTATAAAGGATCACAGCGGTATCATCTTCGTCGGTGGGTTCTGTGGGACATGTTGTGGGCTGGCCCTTGAAAAGGCTGTCAAGTGTCATGGCGTTTTCACAAGCGTCACTGGCACCGCCGACAATGATAAAGTGCCTGCAGGTGTCGACAGCATTAAAGGCTGCGATACCTTCTTTTTCCAGTTTTAACTGATCGGAACCGTGATGACAAAAGAAGGCTTTGGCGGACGTATCTTTTAAATAGTATTCCAGCTCAGACTGTTTGGAAAGAATGTTTACGGTCACTGCAACAGCACCGATCTTGAGGATGGCGTAATAAATGATGGGGAATTCAATGGAGTTTGGGCAGGCCACCAGTACCCTGTCTGACTGTTGGATGCCCTGGGATTTCAGGCCGTTGGCAAGCTGGTTGACTTTTTGTAGAAGCTCAGCGTAGGTTAAATGGGTGTCGTCCATGACCAGGGCGTCTTTATTGGGGTATGTCTCAGCACTTTGCTTCAGGATGTCGGAAAGATTAAACACAAACCCACCTTAAAAACAATTTCCAGAGGACATTTCAGGTCCCACATTTTAATCTGAAACGCAACAGACCTGACATCAGCACCCCGTTACGACGGTCGCGATCCCCTGCCCGCCGCCGATGCAAAGTGTTACAAGACCGGTTCCGCTGTTTCGCCTGCCCATCTCGTGGATGAGGTTAACGAATATTTTTGCTCCCGAGGCACCGATCGGATGCCCGTAAGCGATCGCGCCTCCGTTCACATTGACTTTCTTTTCATCCCAACCCAATTCTTTGTTTACGGCGATCGCCTGCACGGCAAACGCTTCGTTGGCCTCTATCAAGTCAAGATCGTTTACCGTTAGCCCCGTCTTGTTCAGCGCTTTTTGTGTCGCCGCGATGGGGCCGGTTCCCATAATTGACGGATCAACGCCGGCGCTTGCATACCCTGTCAACACAACCTTACCTTTGACCCCAAGCGCTTTTGCTTTTTTCTCTGACATCAAAATGACGGCTGCTGCCCCATCATTGATCCCGGATGCGTTGCCCGCCGTAACGGTTCCATCGGGTTTAAAAGCAGGAGAGAGTTTGGAGAGCTTCTCCGCGGTGGTATCCGGGCGGGGATGTTCGTCTGTTTTGAAAATGACGGGATCGGCTTTTCTCTGGGGAATGCTAACAGGCACGATCTCATCTTCGAAAACCCCACTTTTGATCGCCTTACCGGCCTTTTGCTGACTGCACGCAGCAAACGCGTCCTGATCTTCTCGTGTGATGCCGAACGTGGAAGCGATATTTTCAGCGGTGATACCCATATGATAATGACCGAACGCACACCAAAGCCCGTCATGCACCATCGTATCGGTGATCTCGCCATGCCCCATCCGGTACCCCCACCGGCCCTTGTTAAGAACATAAGGAGCTGAGCTCATACTCTCCATTCCGCCGGCGATCACAACATCGGCGTCGCCTGCGGCAATGGATTGTGCCGCAAGATTGATGGCCTTCAGTCCCGATCCGCACACCTTGTTTACTGTAAACGCGGGAACCTCGACACCGAGCCCGGCCTGTGTCGAGGCCTGCCGTGCCGGATTTTGCCCCAACCCCGCACTGAGGACATTGCCCATGATCACCTCATCAACGCAAGCACCCTCGATCCCCGACCGTTTGACCAGTTCGGCAATCACCGCTGCCCCCAGCTCAACGGCCGGTATATCTTTCAACGCCCCGCCAAAACCACCGATGGCCGTTCGCAATCCCTCGATGACCACAACTTTATTCATAGCGTCCCCATTCATTATTCTTTGATCCCTGCGAGCCGTTTGACCATTTCCTTACGCGCCCCCATATCCAGCATGCGCGACATCATGATCCGCTGTGCCTGCGGCGAACCGGCCCCGTGCATCGACTCGGTCAGATAGCACGTCGCACCACAGCCCAGACACATATTCTCAATAAACCGCAACAGCCGGATCCTGTTTTCTGTTGGCACCGAAGAAACGCCCTTAAGATATTTCTCAATGTAAGGCCCCACTTCCGGATTCTTAAGATCCTTCGCACTCGGCAGGGTCACCATGATACCGCCGGCAATATCCTGTAACAACCGCGATATCTCATACGGAAAACGTGTTACATTTTGCTTACACACATTCGCCAACAGAAGGTTGACAAGGTAATTCCCCGAAGCCGTTTTTTCCCCCTGGCTCGAACACGCGATGCCGCACGCATACAGCGTTTCATTCAAGTGGATCATCTCGATGATCTTATCTTTAATATGTGAGGCCTTTTGTGTCCCGTTATAGTCTGCGATCAGCGCCGCGGCCCCGATCAGAACATCGCCAACGCCAACCTTGCAACCGCCATAGCTCTGCCTGTGATAACCGGCAAACCGCTCGACCAGCATCCCGCTATGTTGGTATTCACCGCACATAAACACTTTTTCCCATGGTACGAAAACATCGTCAAACACAAGCAATATCTCCTGACCACCGAAACAGGCGTTGCCCTGGTCGATCTTGCCAGAGTCGCTTTCATCCATCTTACGCATATCCATCGACTGCCGGCCATAAATGTAAACAAGACCCTCCGCCTCGACCGGCACGGCGAAGCTTACGGCGTAGTCCTTATCCTCTTGACGCATCGCAAGCGTGGGCATCACCAAGATCTCGTGGGAATTAATGCATCCTGTCTGATGTGCCTTGGCCCCGCGAACAACGATGCCCTCTTTCGTTTCTTTCACAACATGAACGAACATATCAGGATCCGGCTGATCCCCGGGCCGCAACCGACGATCCCCCTTGGGATCGGTCATGGCTCCGTCGATCGTCAGGTCTTCCTTTTGCGCATGCTTTACATATTCGACAAACCGTTTGTGATAGTCCGTCCCTTCGGCGGTGTCTATCTCATAGGTGCTGCTGTAAATCGCATTCATCGCGTCCATCCCAACGCATCGCTGGAAACAGCTGCAGGTCGTCTGCCCCAACGCCCTCAGCATTTTGACTTTGTTGATAAGGTCTTCGGTGCTTTGGTGAATATGTGTATAGCGATTGATCCTTTCGCCTGTCAGATGGCTTGTCGCCGTCATCACGTCTTCAAAGTCTGGCTTATTCGCCAACTCATAGGTCATCGCCACCGAATTGATCGAAGGACGGATGATCGGATGATTCATCGGATCATCAACCCGTTCGCCGAACATATAGATCTTAAGATTGCGCCCTTCAAGGCTCTTCAGATATTCATTTTTTGTTTTGATCGCCATCAAAACGTCCCTTCTAATAACACCATTGCCGTTACTTGATAATCGCCACTTTCAACCTGCATTGCTATATACAGTTCCTTAAGTACCCTGTTATCTATAATCGTTAAGCCAGATTTCAGCACGCATCCGCATCATTCTATTCTTGAAGGAAATCCACATAGTTGAGCATGGCACTGGATTCGCTCAGCGTAAACCGCAAAATTTGATCGGACCCGTCTGGGATTTCGACCCCTGAAATGGTTGTGTCCTGCCAGCTGTTAAAACCACCGGTCGTCGGCAGGGAGAAGGTCGCCAGCGTCTGTTCGTCAAGCGACAGCGTCAGGGTCTGCGCCATCTGGGAGCTACTGCTGCGAACGGTCACTGCATACGTCCCCGGCAGAATATCACAGGTGTATTCAAGCCATTCATTGGTGGCGGCATAGACCGCAAAGCCGCCGTCTGTGTCCAGACTGGACAGTATTTCGACATCATCGGAGCGATAATCGGCGTAACTATTTTGAGGAATCGTGTCAAAATACGCGATGTCCTGGCCACCGAAATCATAGTCTTCAAACTCAAGACGCCCGGGGATCGCGTGAGCAATGCCTTCCGGATACGGCATTTGATGCCCGGGGATTATTGTGAAATTCAGCCAATTCTCGGCTATTATAGAAAAATCCAGAACATCTGCTGTCCCGCTGCCGTCAATGTCAGCGACGACATCACTGGTTAACCAGCCCAAAGCAAAGATTTGCAGGTCACTGATGCCAACCTCGCAGTCACCATCAAGGTCACCTGCAGGGCAATCCTCAAGAGCAAAGCTTGCCAGCCAGTCCAGGCTTGGTGCAAGACTCCACACATCCGTGCCGTTTAAGAAGTTGTCATCGAATGCATAACCGCACGTACCTGAATAGTAGAAGCAGTGGTCATCGTCACCGTCAGCGGTCTCGAAGGTTTGCACCATATACCATCCGCTCCCGTCGGGCTGCATACAGTCATAAGCCCCGCCTCCGCAGCTTATACCCGTCGTTACTTCCTGCTGAATACGCACACCGTTAGGAGGACTCGCACCGAAAGCTGTATCATGTGCCCCTACTATTGAACGTATTCGATCGGTTGTAATGACGGTCGCCGAGTCCTGCAGGCACGAGTCAAACCAGCCAGTATAACCATTGCCAATCAAAAATGCTGCCTCAACCCGATCGTCATAGTTCTTCGCCAAAGATGCCAAGTTTGCCCCTTGGCTAAAGCCGCTTGTCACGATTCCCAAATCGCAATCGGCACCGGGAAGATTCGATATCACACTGATCGCGCTGCCCGGATCGGTCCTATCAAATATATGTGCAGCTTTTGCCAGTATACCGCTGCAGTTGGATGGATAGCCGCCCGTGTTCCAGCCGTTGTCATATTCCACTGACACTGCCACAAAACCTCGCGATGCCATCTCCTGTGTAAAGATCACATCGTCGCCGTTCCAATAGTCCATCCATGTGCCCGTAGTCCATACATAAACAGGGTGTTTCCCAGGCAATGAAGGGGCGTATCCTTTAATCCTCATCGAACTGTCCATTCCTGACGCCTGATACGAAGTGCTAACAGACTCCGAGCTCGCGTTGACACTACCCGGTATCAATAAACTCAGTAAAAGAGCAGCAACGAATAATTCTGTTAACTGAGATTTTCCATTTAAACACTTAAAAAACAATCGTTACTCCTGTTAGTGTCAACAATCTTCTCAAATCCACCCTCATGATCGGTCCGGCCATCATCCGGTCACCGGACAGGCGAGCAGGTACTGGAGCAACTCGTCCAGTTCACAGGTGGCCAGACCGACGTATTTGTCCGCCCCGCCATAGTACACAAACAGCGTCCCGTCGATCACCACCTTGCCGCAGGGGAAGACCACCCCGCCGCCGGCGTAACAGCCCTG
>CALKKA010000130.1 GCA_937995495.1 uncultured Phycisphaerae bacterium | reverse complement strand
GCACCGAGTTGGGAATACTCCTCGATGGCCTTGAGTCGTCGGCCCGCCAGCGGGGTGATGCTGCGTGACCGCGGCAGGAGCATATAGGCATAGGCGCGGTGCTTATACCGACCGACCCGACCGCGAAGCTGATGCAGTTGAGCCAGTCCAAACCGATCGGCATCAGCGATGAGGATGGTATTGGCGTTGGGGATATCGATGCCAGACTCAATAATCGTTGAACAGATCAGCACATCCGTATCGCCGGCAATAAAACGGATCATTGCATCTTCCAGTTCATGCTTGGCCATCTGGCCATGAGCGATATCGATCTTCACCGAGGGGTCCTTGATCATCTGGGCGACTTCATGAGCGAAATGCTCGATGGTCTGGACGCGGTTATACAGAAAGAATATCTGGCCGTCACGATTGATCTCAAACAGGATGGCCTTGCGGATGCTTTCTTCGGAAAATCGGGAGACTTTGGTCACTACAGCCCGGCGGTCTAACGGAGGCGTGGACAACGAACTGATATCCCGCAGGCCGATCATCGACATGTGCAGTGTTCGCGGGATCGGCGTGGCGGTCATGGTCAAGATGTCGACATTAATGCGGAAGCGTTTGAGACGCTCTTTATGCTCAACACCGAACCGTTGTTCTTCATCGATGACCAGCAGGCCGAGGTCCTTGAAACCAATATCATCACTGAGCAGGCGGTGGGTACCGATGAGGATATCGACCCGCCCGATGCGGCAGGCGGCCAGTATCTCTTTGGCCTGTTTGGCGGTGGTGAATCGATTGACCACTTCGACCGTGATGGGGAAATCAGCAAATCGCTCCTTGAAGGTGCGGCCGTGCTGGACACACAAGACCGTCGTGGGCACGAGCACGGCAACCTGCTTGTTGGCGCCGATCGCCTTGAATGCCGCGCGCATAGCCAGTTCGGTTTTGCCATAGCCCACATCGCCGCAAAGCAGGCGATCCATCGGTTGCTCGGAAGCCATGTCGTCCTTGATCTCGGCGATCGCGGTGATCTGGTCGGGAGTTTCCTGATACGGAAACGACTCCTCGAACTCACGCTGCCAGATGGTATCATCGCCAAAATTAAAGCCGCCGATCTTTTGCCGCTTGGCCTGGGCATCCAGCAATGCAGCGGCCATCTCCTCGACGCCTTTAGAGACATTGTCTTTTTGCTTTTCCCATTTTTTGGTGCCGATCTTGCTCAATCTGGGACGCTTGGGCGTCGAACCGATGAATTTCTGGATAAGCCCAATATTGGCAACCGGCACATGGATCTGAATCTCGTCGGCGTATTCCAGCGTGATGTACTCGGCCTGGGCTCCGGATTTTTCCATCATCTGGATGCCGATGAATTTGCCAATGCCGTAGCTGATGTGGACAACGAAATCGCCCTTCTTGAGATCGAGCATACTATCGACCGCCGAGACGCTCTGGATCCGCCGCACCCGACGACGGACGGAAACCTGCCCGAAGATTTCATGGTGGGTGACGACGATCGTATTGAGCGAGCGAAGAATGAAGCCGCGACGGATGAAACCGATGAGCAGCTTTAAGTTTTTGGGGACAGAGTTAAATTTTTCACGTAGGATCTCACGTACACGCTGGAGTTCAGCTTGATTTTCACAGTAGAACATGACGCGTTGATTCTTCGATTCGGTGACGAGTTCTTCAAGGGCAACCTGCTGATCTTTCCAAAGTGAGCCAGCTTTGTGCTCGAACTGCTGGGCGCTGGTGACATCCAGATGAAATTCGGTCTGACCCGTCGCCGCAAAGCGGCTGATCTGGAGACAGGAAAACTTTTGCATCGCCTTATAAACAGCGGACCAGGGATACATGCCGCGCACATCGTCCAGACGACTCAAAAAGACCTCGGACACCTCGGCGATCTCGATGGGTTCTTCGAGGATGATCAGCGTTTCAGCGGGCAGCAGATTCAGGATCAACTCTGTGCCTTCAGCGGTGATCGTTGTCTGTGTCGCCACAATCTGAATGGAACTCAGGGTGTCGCCGGAAAGCTGCGAATCCAGATCGATACATCGAATGGTTTCGATCTGGTCGCCGAAAAACTCCACTCGCACGGGTTGGGGTTCGCTGATATCTGATTGTTTTTTTTGTTCGGTTGTGGCGGTACAGACCGGTGCGAAAACATCCACGATGCCGCCGCGATGGGCAAACTGACCCGGCACATCGACGCGGTCCACCGGCTCGTATCCGTGGTCAACCAGCCATCCGGCGAGCAACTCCGGCTTGATCGTTTGGTTGAGAGAGAGGGTAAGCCCCTGATCGGTAAGTGTCTGCGGTTTGGCAACCGGTTGGTTCAGAGCCTGCACGGATGTTGAAATCAGAAACGGTTCAGGGCGCTTTTTATCTTTTTGTGCGGACAGCCAAAGAGACGTGCGAAGCCGACAAGCCAGTATTTCATCAGTCGCATCGGTAACCTCATCGGGGCTTTCCCAGACTGGAAAAGTCTGCACGGGAAGGCCCGCAAACACCTGAAGGTCATCGGCGACGGTATCCGCATCGTCGATGTGTGGGCTGATATACAAAACCGGCCTTTTCAGCGTTTTCCACAGGTGTGCGGCCAAGGCGGGCGCAAAGGACCCCCATGTCCCACTGACACCGACCGGCCCCTGCGAGGGGTTGTGCTCCGACAGATGAGACACAATTTTATTGACCGTTTTGTCGTTATTCAAATCCAACTAAATATATTTTACGCCCTTCTGCGCAAAAAACAAGGCCTTGGTTTGTAACGGCCCTGGCCTTGTGGAAATGTCTAATGCG
>CALKKA010000129.1 GCA_937995495.1 uncultured Phycisphaerae bacterium | reverse complement strand
CGCATACTTGCGTTTTCTCGCCGCCGCGGTCAGTGCCACAAACATAGGCGACGGACGCATCGGTCGACTGGTCAGTTCCGGATGTGACTGGGTTCCCATAAAAAATGACAACTCCGGCAGTTCCAATATCTGCATAATTGGCTGATTCGGCGCCTTGCCGGAAAAAACCATCCCGTTTTCTTCAAGTTTGGTGATATAGTCCGGATCCACCTCGTAGCGATGCCTGAAGCGACGCCGAACGCTGGAGACTTTGCCAAAGAGCTTTTGAGCCAGCGTATCTCTTTTCAACTCAATATCCCTTCCCCCCAGACGCATATTGCCGCCAAGTGCTTCAATCTTTTTCTGTTCGGGCAGGATGCTGATCACCGGCTCTTTGCAATCGGCAATGATCTCGGTCGAATCGGCCCTGTCGATCCCACAGACATTTCGCGCAAACTCGATGACCGCGGCCTGAAATCCCAAACAGAGGCCCAGATACGGCATATCGTTTTCCCGTGCGAAACGGACACAGGAAATCTTGCCTTCCCAGCCGCGTGTGCCGAATCCGCCGGGTACGATAATTCCATCGACATCCTTAAGATGCTCCGCTGCATTGGCATCGGTGATCACCGTCGTATCAATCCACTTCACTTGCACCTTGGTGCCCAAATGAATTCCGGCATGCTCCAAGGCATTCAGAATTGAGGCATAGCTGTCACGAACCGAGGTATATTTTCCGGTGATGCCAATCGTTATCGCGTGGGTTTCTTTGCTGATCTTGTCGGTAAAATCACACCAGCGGGCCCATTGCTTGCGTTCATGGCGTAATTGGATGCGATCTTCCAATTTGAGCATCCGCAGGACCTGAAAGTCGATGCCGCAGTCCCGCAGCATCGCCGGAATTGAATAGATGCTCGCCGAATCGTGCATACTGAAGACCCGATCAAAGGGCACATTACCAAATACGCTCATTTTCTGACGGGCCTGTTCGGTCACGGGGTTTTCGCATCGGCACGCGATAATGTCCGGCTGAATCCCTAGCTGAAGAAGCTGCTTAATGCCGAGTTGGGCAGCCTTAGACTTCTGCTCGCCCAATGTCTTCGGTTCCAGAATATAGGTCAAGGCCACAAAACTGCAACTGTCCGAGCCTTCTTCATACGCAAGTTCACGCATGGCTTCAATATAAAAGGCGTTTTCCAAATCGCCCACCGTACCGCCGATCTCGACGAATACCACATCCGCCTCCGTCTTGACGGCAAGCTCACGCAGTCTCATTTTGACTTCACCGGTCACATGCGGGATCATCTGCACATCCCGCCCGAGATAGTCACCGTGTCGCTCTTTTTCTAGAACAGAGCTGTAGATTTGACCGCTGGTAGCAAAATTGGCGCGACTGAGATTCTGATCCAGCATCCGCTCGTAGGTTCCCAGATCCATATCGGTTTCCATGCCATCGTCCAGCACAAAGACCTCACCATGCCGGAATGGATTGAGCGTTCCGGAATCGATATTCAGATAGCCCTCTAACTTGATCGGAGCAACTTTTAAGCCCTTGTCTTGCAATAGCTTAGCAAGACAAGAGGAGAATATTCCCTTACCCAGGCCACTCATTACCGTACCGGTAACGATCACATACTTGGTCTTGCCTTTCTGGTATCCTTTCGGTAGCGGCAAAAAGTACTCATTATCTGACGAACTGCCGCTTATTTTCGCTAATAGATCTTTGCTGTCTGACATCCCTGCTGTTTCCTATTTCCTATTTTCCGGTTTCTATTTTCGCGTATATCACTGCAACGAGCCACTCAGACGACGAACAAATGCCTGATATTGCTCTTCGGTATCCACTCCATCCCATGCCTTATCAACCATATCAGTCAAAATTGTATATCCGTTCTCGATTGCCCGAAGCTGCTCCAGCTTTTCACACTGTTCCAAAAAACTTGGCCGTAAAGAAGTATATTCCATCAGGAAATCTTTGCGATACGCATAAATACCCAAATGACGCTTATAGCAGCCAACTTCAGCCGCTCCGCCAGCATTTCGATCATAAGGTATTACAGACCGGGAAAAGTAAATCGCCCTTCCCGTTAAATCCGTGATACATTTAACAATATTGGGATTGGACACATCATCAGCTGTTTCAAATGGCGCCAACAGCGTTGCCATCGAAGCATCCGAGTTACCCACCAGTAATCCGGCGACACGATCGATATAGCTCGGATCGATTTCCGGCTCATCCGCCTGCAGGTTCACAATAATATCAGCCTCTATATCTGCAACCGCTTCAGCTATACGATCGGTCCCACTCTGATGGGCCGCCGAGGTCATCACACAATCGCCCCTGAACTCGGCACAGGCATCTTTCACTCGTTGGTCATCGGTTGCGATCAATGCCTGGTCGACACTTTTTGCGCACAACGCCCGCTCATAAGTGTGCTGGACGAGGTATTTGCCCGTCTCTCTGGCGAGAACCTTCCCTGCGAATCGGCTTGAACCGTAACGGGCGGGGATAACCACAATGATTTTCACAATCGGTTTTTCCTTGCAGCGATTTTTCGTTTTTTATGATGAAACCACTGCCCTGACATACTATGCCCAAACATAATTCATGTCAAGCTCAGCTTTGGCTGATTTTCCCGACAGATATCGTTTACCCATTCCTTAGAACATCTTAAGCTACCATTTAGTTGGACCTTATTTGTCTGACTTAGGCTGTCTGGTAGTGGCCAACTCACAGCAAAGCTCGTCCGATAAATTCTTTTGACAATTTTTTTTATTATTTTTCAAAAAATCAAAAAAAAACTTTGACAAAATAAGCAATGACTTTTACATTTTATAAAATGTAAAAGTCATTAGACGAATCATCTTTAGGGTTGTGAGGGAAATGTTAGTGCCGTCAATAACGAAAGAGCAATTTTGTGTTCCTGCCAAACTTTATCGCATCGGTGAAATCGTCCGCCACACCCCCTTCACTCGTCAGACAATTCATAACTACACCACGATGGGTCTGATCCGCGAGTCAGATTGGACCGAGGGTGGACATCGTCTGTATGATGAATCTGTATTTGAACGACTGTGGCGGATCGGGCAACTTCGAAAAGATAAAACTCTCACCGAAATTCAGAAACTTCTCAAGGCGGAGGAAACTCCGCAGATGGCAACGCCCTAAAACAAACGAAACGGACTCCAAAGAATCGCACGGAAGCGAGTAACATGAAATTAAGTGCAACGACAATAGACAACATCACCGAAGTCCTGACACGGATCGTCGAGTTTACCGACCGGCGGCGTGAAGTCCTGACACGCAATTTATTTGACTACCAATCCGATGGATTCCAACCCAAAGACCTGCCTGTTTGTGAATTTGCAGAATGCATGACCGAAGCCGTCTCGGAACATATTCGCTCAAAACGGTTGGTCCTGTGCGACAGGGAAAATGTAAGCTTTGGTGAGGCGGGGTCATTTGATGTTGATCCGGTTATTGATTCAAAAGCAAACGACCTATTAAAAAAAAGCACGAAAGATTATTTGCAGATGCAGATACATAAGCTCTCTGAAAATTTAATGAATAACAGAATTGCGGTGGAACTGCTCAAGCAGAAGCAACAACGGAGTTCATTTTAGTACTGCTTGACAGGATTATTCTGGCTACACCATCAGACCCGACAGCAGAAAAAACGCTTACACAAGACACTATGAATACCGGAATACTATGATGCACTTGTCGGACTATGGAGACAGCCAAGATTCGGGCGCCGTTGTATTGGCGGTCACCAGCGGAAAAGGGGGTGTTGGCAAGACCAATATCGCTGCGAATCTGTCTGTCTGTATGGCAGCGGAAAACCAGCGAGTCATTCTGATGGATGCCGACCTTGGGTTGGGTAATCTGGATGTTTTGATGAGCATTCAGTCCCGCTTCAATCTATCGCATGTCGTATCCGGCCAACGTACGCTTGAGGAAATCACGCAAATTGGTCCCAACGGCGTCGAAGTTCTCTGTGGCGGTTCCGGAATCGAAGCATTGGCCAACTTGGGACAATTCCAGCGTCAGCGTCTTCTCGAAGAAATGCAGGTTCTTCAGGACCGTTCAGATGTGATCTTGATCGATACTGGAGCCGGTATTCATTCGACCGTTATCAGCTTTTGTCTGGCAGCGGATCATACGCTGGTGGTGACGACACCGGAACCCACTGCTATCACAGATGCGTATGCGATGATCAAGGTGCTGGCCGCTAAGCACTACACCGGACGTATCAGCCTGCTGGTTAATATGGCGCAGTCATTAACAGAAGGCAAAAAGGTTTATCGACAGATCGCCGGTGTGGCCAGCCGCTTTTTGAATATCGGTGTCTATGAGGCCGGTGTGCTGTGCCGAGATGAAAACCTGGTCCAGGCTGTACGCAGACGAGAGTTGGTTGTGCAGGCGTTTCCCAAAACCAAC
>CALKKA010000128.1 GCA_937995495.1 uncultured Phycisphaerae bacterium | reverse complement strand
GACGACCCACTTCATCGGGATCCAAAGCGATGTCACCCGAAGGCGCGATGCCGAGGACTCGCTGCGAACCATCAACAAACAGCTCAAACACGACCTGCAGGCCGCCGCCCAGGTCCAGCATGCGCAATTGCCTAAGGATCTCCCCGAGGTGGACGGTTTCAAGTTTGGCTGGCGGTATCAGCCCTGTCAGGAACTGGCGGGTGATGCCCTGAATATCCTGCCCATTGATGACAATCATATCGCGGTCTATGTACTCGATGTTTGCGGCCACGGGGTTCGCGCGGCATTGCAGTCATTTTCACTGAACCTGGATCTGCGTCCGCGACAGGACGGCCCGGCGTTCAATTTGCCCGAACAGGTCTTTGCCAGGTTGAATGTAAAGTACCCGGTGGAGGCCGAGACCGGGATGTTTTTTACGATCCTCTATGGTGTGCTGGATACCGCCACGGGCCAGTTCACCTATGCCTCCGCCGGACATCCGGGACCGGTCCTGATAAAAAAAGGACAACCGCTGCAGATCATTGAGACCCACAGTTTCCCCATCGGGGTCAGTGCGGATGCGGAGTACACATCGAAAACGATCCAACTTGAAGAGGGAGATAGACTTATTCTTTACACCGATGGCGTGGTTGAAGCGCTCAGTTCGCGCGATATTCCGTTTGGCGAAGAGCGGTTCTTAAAAACGCTGTCGCGTAACCGAAGCAATCCGATCGAGGAGTGCCTCGATGCGGTGATGACGTCTATGAAAAACTGGGCCTGTCATGTCAACCTGCGCGATGACCTGTCCCTGATCGCGATCGAGGCGCAAGGATAAACCCGAGCCGCGACGGTCACGGAACGGGTTTTATCCTCACACCCTTCCAAGTGTATTTGATGAGAGGGTCTATTCCTCTTGAGCTTCCGAGGCCCACTGCAGGGCGCGGCAGACCAGCGAAGCGGATAACATAATCGAACTGCCGATAAAGATATTGCCGGCCAATTCATTAAAGAACATCCCGGTTGCACTGACAATGACCAGCAGGGCGGATAAAAACATAACAAGTAACACGATCAGTTCGGGTTGTTTTTTCTGGGCCACGCTTTTCTCCTTAAAATAAGCACATTCAGTCCGTTTTTAGTGTTAACCCATTATCGGACATAAAAGGCGTTATTCTTTAACAATAAAGGACACAGAAACCTGGGAATGCTGAAAAAAGGGGGATTTGAGCCCATCAGGTACGTGTAAAGCCAGTCCAGCCGCCCGCGTTGGACGAAGTGAACGCCGACGATTAAAATCCATACTTGACCTTCATCGCTTTCGATAATTCCGATGTCAGTTCAAACACTTTTTCTGCGTCTTCCGGCTCGAGGACGCCCGTCCCGCACGATGGTGTGATGATGGCCTGCTCGGCAATCATCCGTTTGGCGACGTTGCACTTGCCGGCAAGGTGGTCCATGAGTTTCTCAAAGTGATTGGCCAGCGTCTCGACGCTCTGCTCACGGACGGCGACCGAAGTCGGAACGACCCCCCAGGCCAGGAGTCCCCCGCGATTTAGAAATTCAGCGACGGCCTCCGGATACATCGCGATCGTTTCGCCGAATTCAAACGCATCGAAATTGACGATATCGGTCCCCGCGTCGATCAGAATACTCCATTCGGTATTGCCGCAGCAGTGAATAGCGGCCAGGGCATTATCCTGATGGATCGCTGCGATGACTTCATTCAGCATCGCAACGATATCGGTGCGCATCACCGAGATATAGGTTGAACTGCCGTAAGCCGAAAGAACCGGCTCATCCAGAAAGCAGATCACCTGTTCGGCGTAAGGTTGAAATTTTTGTATCTGCCATCGACACTTCATCGAAAGCGCTTTGACGATCATGTCTCGGAAGTCATCGTAGTAGTACATGAACTTTCTGTCCTGATCGGTAACCGACAGGGCAAAGCTGCAAGGGCCGGTCGTCTGAACCTTCACAAAGGGCAATGGGTCCGTCCGCGTTTGAAGATGTTTTTCGAAGGCATAGATCCCTTTCGAAAATTCCGGACTGATCGCCATGGCCGAGCAGTCGCCGCTGCCGGCGTCCGGGTCCATGGCCGAAAGGTAGGCCTCGTAAAAACCGGCGAAGGATTCGGTATAATCGCCGGTGGTGTCGAAATAGAGCCGATTGTTCTCCCGGTCGATCTGAATACAGGGCAGAGCCTCGCTGTATTGTGCCTGCATTTGTTCATGGATACCCAGCCGTGGCAGCTGGGGCCAGAACGGTGACTCGGGCAGTCTCGAGACCAGCGTCTTGACCGCATACTCGGCGTCGGTAAAAGGAACACTTCCGATCCCGGTCGCAAGAAATTTAGGCTTCAATGGCATAATGAATCGACTTTCCATAAACAATAATTAGATTCCTGCTCATTCCGGAGGAGCCGAGCATGCGTTCAACAGGATATTGAACCGGTCTTGAAAGTCAAGGATTAAGAATTGTGTCGGTGATTTTCAATAAAAACAAAGCGTGCTTGAGGCGGTTACCGCATCAGGTACTTAAACAGCCAGTCCAGCCGCCCGCGTTTGACGAAATAGATGCCGGAAAACTTCATCACCTCTTTCATGGTCGTGCGGTACGGTTCGGCGTAGCAGTGGACGGTGCATTCCTTGCACTTGGGCTTGGGGTCGAAGGGGCATTTATCCAGTTTCTCAAACGCATAGTCTTTCAATGCCGCACAGTCGGCACAGAGCATGCCGTCGGTGCGGTGCTTCTTACGGCAGTACACCCCGATAAACTTATCCAGCAAGGCTTTGTCTTTTTGCTTTTTGTCCATATGAAAGCGTTTATTGATTCTTTTTGTAGCTCTCAATTTCTTCCGGAGTGGGCGGTTCTATTTTTCGAGTAATATCGTCACCGGTGCCGTTATCATCCGTTTTGTTTTTTCCGTAGGA
>CALKKA010000127.1 GCA_937995495.1 uncultured Phycisphaerae bacterium | reverse complement strand
TTGGTCAATTCTGTTGTTGCTGATCATTCTCTCATCGGCTGTGGGGCGAACCATCACGTGGCGCAATATCCGCTATCGTTTGAACGGCCCGTTGGATATCCAGGTCATCGATTCATGATAAACTCACTTTTCGTCTGTGCTACAATCAAAACTCAGAAACCCAGAATTCCCACGCTTGTTTCGTAGTTTAATTTTACTGACCGCTATCGGCTGTAGCCCGCGCAGCATGCGGTAAAAATCTAACGGCTAATTGCTAACAGCTAATGACTGATTTCTGAAAACTGAGTTAGCTACAACTGCCGATCAACCGCCTCAGCAACGCGTTTCAATTTCACCATTAATTCACTCAGTACCTTCGGTGTGATTGACTGTGCACCATCAGAAGCAGCATGCTCAGGATCTGGGTGGCATTCGATGATCAGCCCGTCTGCTCCGGCTGCAATCGCCCCCAGACACATCGACGGCACCATATAAGCGTGCCCGGTCCCGTGTGACGGGTCGATCACGATGGGCAAGTGGGTCCGTTCCCGCAAGGCCGGGATGATCGCAAGGGGCAGGGTGTTTCGGACATACGATTCATGGGTCCGAATCCCCCGTTCGCAAAGAATCACATTGGGATTCCCCGCACTGATAATATATTCAGCCGCCAGCAGAAATTCGTCCAGTGTCGCGCTCATTCCGCGTTTCAGCAGGACGGGTTTGTTGGTTTTGCCAACCGCTTCCAGCAGCGGGTAATGCTGCATGTTGCGAGCACCGATCTGCAGGACATCGCTATACTCTGCAACGCTTTCAACCTGCTCTACGCCGATCACTTCGGTGACAACGGCCAATCCGGTTTGCTCCCGGGCTTCTGCCAGGATCTCCAGCCCTTCCAGTCCAAGCCCCTGGAAACTGTACGGGCTGGTACGAGGTTTATAGGCCCCGCCGCGCAGCCCGATGCAGCCGGCATGTTGGAGGGTCTCGGCCACCGAAAGGATCTGGTCCCGGCTCTCCACCGCACAAGGCCCGGCGATAATGCCGATCTTTTCCCCGCCAATAGGGAACTGGCTGGGCCCGATACAGATCTGGCTGACATCTTTTTTCACTTCCAGAGACGCCATCTTATAAGGGGCCAGGATCGGCATGACCTTCTCGACCATCGGAGCATTTTCGATCGCTCCCTTATCGACTGCACGCTTGTCACCGATACAGGCGATGACGGTGCGGTCGGTGCCGTAGATCGGATGTTCTTTCAGTCCGTAGTCCCGGACCAGATCAATAACATGCTGGATGCACTCCTTGGAGGCACCGGGTTTCATGACAACGATCATCGCTTCACCTTTCCGTAAACATGAAAACGAAAAACTCTCAAACTGACCACTCGATTATATCAGTCTTAGCCAGGAAATCCAGTGCTTTCAGGATTGACAAAATCCGTCCGGCAGGTACAATGCATTTGTAAGAATGGAGAACGATGAATGAGACTGCTGGCACTGGCTGACATCCATGGCGTTATAAAACATATTCCTCTGCTGGCGAATGCCGCAAAGGATTGTGATGCCGTCGTTATGGCTGGTGATGTGACCGATTTCGGTACCGACGACCAGGCCCGCTCGGTTCTGTCGGCATTGGGTGCCTTCGGAAAACCCCTCTTGGGAGTTTCCGGAAATTGTGACCCGCCGCACGTGGATGATATGCTGAAACAGCAGGGCGGCGGCTTACTTCACGGCCCGGCCGAAATGAATGGGTTTATTTTTGTGGGATTTTCGTATGCAGCATCCCAGGAAGCTGTTTTTCCAAACGAACCCATTTCAATCCTGAAGACTAAGGACTGTGGACTAAAGACTGCTCAAAGGCACCTAAACGAACCCATTTTGCATAATCCGGGACTAAAGCCGATGATTCTGGTCACCCATCAGCCCGCATGGGGAACAGCGGTGGACCTCCAGGCATCGACGCGTCATAAAGGCAGCCGTTCGGTTCGATCCTTTATCGAGGATCATCAACCGCTTCTGGCTGTCAGCGGCCATATCCACGAGGCCTATGGAACCGACCAGATCGGTTCAACCCTGCTGGTCAACCCCGGCCCCTTCAGAAATGGCCGGTATGCGACCATCGACATAAACAGAGATAAGGCAGTTGCCAAGCTGCATTGGCTGTAGCGATATCGTCAGCGATGAACTTAAACGAAGAACACTCAAACTGACCACCCATCAGCCTGGGTTCATTACCCTCTTGGGTGATATTGTTTATGGATACTTCGAAGTCGGTCATTATCCACATGGGTGTAAATCTGTGTCGTTTTAATATCTGCATGCCCCAGCATTTCCTGCAGGGTCCGCAGATCTACACCGCCGGATAGCAGATGCGTTGCAAAACAATGTCGCAGAGTATGAACGGTTAGATTCTTTGGCATCCCCGCCCGCACAGCGTATTTTTTTACAATCCGCCACAATTCGATCCGATCCAGTCCGCGTCCCGTTCGTGACAGAAACAACACATTGCCACTGTGCGGTTTTACCAGTTCAGGCCGCAGTTCATGAAGATAGGTGCCCACCGTCTCGGCTGCCATTTTACCCAACGGAACGATCCGTTCCTTTCGCCCCTTTCCAAAACAGCGCACATAGCCGATGTTGAGATTGGCATCTTTGGTCTTCAGGCCGATGACTTCAGAGGCTCTCGCCCCGGTGGCATAGAGAACCTGCAAAAGGGCCTTGTCCCGGAAATAGTAGGGGTCTTCTGGCACCGGGGCCGCAAGCAGCCGAAAGACCTGATCCTTACTGGCGATAGCAGGCAGTTTTTTCCATAATTTCGGCGATTCAAATGTATCGGTAATATCCTCAGGTACCTGCCCCGTTAGGACACCGAATCGTAGCAGCATTTTGACAGCCACCAGATTCCGGCTGATACTGTTTTCGGCGAGTCCTTCATCGGAGAGATAATGAAGGAAACTGTAGGCCGTTGTCGGAATGACATCGCAAAGTTTGCTGATGCCCTGGGAGTTACAATATTCTGCAAATTTTAACAGATCACGTCCGTATGCAAGGATCGTGTTGGGTGACAATCCGGCTTCGACCGTCAAATAGTCCAAAAAAGTGTCTACCACACGCCCCAACGGCAGCACCCTCAATTTATCCCGTAATGTATTCACTTGAGTGGTTAGCATAACTGTGTTTGTTATCGGCAGATATTGACCGTTTTGTCCAATCTGCTGGTGATAGAGATTGCGATTGCAATTTCGGAATATTTCGTAAATTTCTAGCTTTGCTGCCGCAAGGTATCGCCCCTGCGTGCGATTTTACTCCCCTTAGGGGATAAAGAGAAAATATCGCCCTTAGCACTTGAGAGAGCTGCCTTTTGCGGATATAATCCGCCCTGATAAAAGCCCGACCGGTAGGGTGGTTAAGTTGTCCCTAAGTGTCCATCGATACACCAAAGATAGAAAAAAGGATGTTTTTATGAAAAAAAACGTGACAATTTTATTTATGATGATTACCTGCATTTTGTTTTCCGGTTGTGCCGCCCAACAGCAGGTTGTTTCAGATGAGCCCGTCTGCCTGCCGAATACACTGCCGCCCCAGGCCATGCAATCCGCGGAGACGGTTTTGCTGAAAATGCATTTTGACATCGAAAAAAACGATCTGGAGGCTCGTTTTATCCGAACACGTCCTCTTTCCGGAGCCCAGTTTTTTGAGTTCTGGAGAAAGGATAACGCGTCTGCTTTTGCTCGTGGACAGGCCAACCTTCATAGTATTAGGCGTATTGTCGAGTTGGACTTTTCTCCTGAAAATACTACAACCTGTATCCAGTGCCGTGTTAATGTCTCAAGATTATCGATTCCTGAACGGCCGATTCAAGGGTTTTCGTATATGGGAGGGCTTTATACAGACAGCCATACCCGCGAGCAGACGCTTGATGTGGGTAGGGAACGAACGGAAGGGATTGAATGGCTCGACATCGGACCGGATCACGACCTGGAACAAAAAATTCTTGAACTGATACAGCGAGACATTCAAAAAGGGACAAGCTGATGAGGGTTTTGGTTTGTGGTGGAGCTGGCTATATTGGCAGTAATATGACAGCCATGCTGGTGCGTGAAGGATATCAGCCGGTAGTTTTCGATAATTTGAGTAAGGGCCACCGTGAGGCGGTCCACAATGTGCAGTTTGTATTGGGGGATTTTGGCGATTTCAACTTTATCCTCGAGACGCTTCAGAAGTACAGCATTGAGGCTGTCATGCATTTTGCGGCTTTTATCGAGGTGGGTGAATCAGTTCAGGAACCCTTGCGATACTACGAAAATAATGTTAGTAAGACCCGAACACTACTGGCGGCGATGGAAAAGGCCGGTGTCAACAAATTCGTTTTCAGCAGTACCGCCGCAGTCTACGGCATGCCCGACACAATTCCCATCACTGAAACCGTTACGAAAGCCCCCATCAACCCCTATGGTGAAACCAAGTGGGCTGTTGAGAGAATGTGTCACTTTCTAAGCCAGACCGGACGGATGCGTTATGCGGCCCTGCGTTATTTCAATGCCTGTGGTGCCGGCGGTAATGGAACAATCGGTGAAGACCATCGGCCGGAGTCGCACCTGATCCCATTAATTATACAAGCGGCTATGGGAAAACGGGAGGACATCAAGATCTTTGGGACGGATTATCCAACAGATGACGGCACCTGTGTGCGAGATTACATCCATATCGAGGACCTCTGCAAGGCACATCTTCTGGCTCTGAAAAAACTCGATACGGACTCTGAATTGGCTTACAACCTCGGTAATGGAACGGGCTACTCGGTTCGCCAGGTAATCGATACGGTTCGCAAAGTCTCCGGAAAAGATTTTGCCGTGGTCGAGACGGACCGCCGTCCCGGGGATCCCCCGGTGCTGACTGCTGACGCA
>CALKKA010000126.1 GCA_937995495.1 uncultured Phycisphaerae bacterium | reverse complement strand
GGGTAAAACTCCACCTCGTCAAGCGAAGTTTCATTGGTGACGCTCAGGATAATATACCAAAAACGCTGCGGCTTTTTCTGATCCGGCAACTGCAGTGTGATCTGCTCAGGTGCTGAATAATCTACATTCAGCGTCCACTGCTTGCCCTTTTGCACAACTTCCGGCTCAGGATACGCTGCAACCGCTGTCGAAACCGACAGTGCCACCGCCGCCAAATAGAAGACAAATCCAGTTTTCATAAGAAAATCCCCTTATTATGATTGCTAAATGTTTTTATAGTATGGTACATTTTACAATAAATCCGCCGCCGGGTAAAGCAATTTCCTGTTGCCCGGGGTGGCATATGTGGTCTTTTTGCTATTCCAATCCAAGATAGAGTCAGTAACACTATTCAAAAAAACGATTCGGGTGACCTGTGGCAGACGAACAAAAAATCCTGTTGAGGCAGATCAAGGAATTTCTTGCCGCTAAGGACACAGAGCGTCTTGGAGACCTGTTGCGGCAGCAGCGAACGAGTGATATTGCCGAAATAGTGGAAGTTTTTGACCTTGAAGAGTGCCGTCTGATATTTGATGCTTTGGGCAAGCACGATGCCGCTGAGGTACTCGAAAAGGTGGATGAGGCGACCCGTGCTGAGTTGTTTGACCTGTTCGAAGACGATGAACTGGTCGATTTGATCAGCGAGCTTGACCCGGATGACGCAGCGGATGTGCTGGCGGAACTGGACCAGAGGGAGAGCCAGGAGGTTCTTGAAAGTCTGGACTCCGAAGACGCCGAGCAGATCAAGGAATTGATGGTCTATTCGGAAGACTCGGCAGGCGGTATTATGGACCCGACGGTGCTTTCGGTGGACGAAAATGCCTCTGTAAGCGAGGTTATCCAACGCATTCGTGCTGCAGAGGTCGACGAGGATTTTTATAGCGTTTTCGTTGTTGATAAAAATGGAATATTTCTTGGCGATGTGCGAATCCGTCTTTTGATCACCTGTCCCGCAGAGACCCGTATTTACACGCTTATAGACGCAGATGCCCTTTATGTCAATGTTGAAGCCGACCAGGAAGAAGTTCGTAACCTCTTTAAAAAGAACGACTTAATCGTCACCCCTGTCCTGGATGCACAAGGAAAACTCGTCGGACGCATTACAGCTGACCGTGTTATTGAAGTGGCGGAGGAAGAGGCCGCTGAGGATATGCTCGCTATGGCCGGTACTGATGCGGCAGAACTGGAAACTTTCTCCGTATTCAATGCTGCCCGCGTTCGCATGACCTGGCTGCTGCCCTGTCTGGCTGGCACTGCAATAACCGCGCTGGTTGGATTTTTCTTCAGGGGCCTGTTTTTCTCCGAAGGTCAACTGCATGTTTTCTTTGTCGCGGTGCTTTTTTCCCCAATGATCGCAGCCATTAGCGGAAATGCCGGACTTCAGACATCGGCAATCGTGGTTTGCGGGCTAGCCACAGGCGACCTCGCAGCCTTGAAAATGAGCCAGGTATTCATGCGCGAAATCCGGATCGCGCTCTTAATCGCCCTTTGTTGTGGAGTTATCGGTGGGAGTATCTGTTCATTTTTGCCGTCGTTCTTCGCAAATCACTCATCGAAAGCCGACATGACAGATGTTTCTTCAGTCGCATCTGATTCATCTTTGCCTGTTTTAGGCGACAGTTCGGCGCTATTATCGGCAACCGGAGAGCAATTGGAGCCCAAAGAGCAATTCCGACTGGCTATTGCGTTCGGGATCGCGATGTTTTCCGCCATCATGATTTCTACATCCTTAGGCCTTTCATTGCCATTTCTGTTCCGTCAGATCGGCCTGGACCCGGCTATCAGTTCCGGGCCGCTGGTAACGACCGCCAATGACTCGATCAGCGTCGCCATTTACTTGATGTTAACCCTGCTGATGACATAAAATAGACAAAACCACCCGCCAGATATCTGCTGCACTTGACCGCCTATCTTAGCATTGACAAATCGTAATCGGGTTTGCTATAATGTCAGACTGTGTTTTTGCCTGTTAGATGGCTTTTTATAGCGAAAACCGACTCTTTTTTTTGTGGATTTATTTATACTATTATAAGACAGGAGCTTTTCATGAGTGATCAACCGCTTGGCGACCCGATTGAAGTCAAGGCGAAAAAGCCGCCCGAGATCGAAAAATTATTTCGAGTTGTGATCAAATCCGATGCCAGCGACCTTCACCTGAAAGTGGGACTGCCCCCTAAGATCCGGATTCACAGTAAGCTCAAAAATACAACAGGTGAGCCCCTGACCGAAGAAAAGATTGAAAACCTTGTCTTTGAGATCATGAGTGAAAAGCAAAAGAAGTTCTTCGCGGATAATGGAGCATTGGATTTCGCCTATCAGGTTGGCGAGATGGACCGGTTTCGTATCAATGTTTTTCGTCAGCGCAGTTTTATCAGCATGGCGGCTCGCCGGATCAGTGGCGTCATTCCGCCATTTACATCACTTCATGTTCCTCCTGTTATCGAAAAAATTTCGGAGGCTCATGACGGGTTGATCCTTGTGACCGGGCCGACCGGGTCGGGCAAAAGTACCACCATTGCCTCAATGATCGACCACATTAATCGCAATCGCGCCTGTCATATTGTAACGATTGAAGACCCCCTCGAATTCTTACATGTGGATAGAAAAGCGATTGTTTCTCAACGCGAGGTCGGTATCGACGTACCGGACTTTGAAAGTGCCCTGCGATCTCTGATGCGTCAGGACCCGGACGTGGTTCTAGTCGGTGAAATTCGTGACCATGAAACACTGACGGCGGCAATGAAAGCAGCGGAAACGGGCCACTTGGTCTTTGGAACACTGCACTCCAACAACTGTGCCCAGACGATCCAGCGCATCCTGGATATGTTCCCGCAGGAAGAGCGCGAACTCACGCGGCAGACATTTGCGATGACGATTCGTGCTGTCATTAGCCAGAATTTGCTCCCGGGGATTCGCCCGGATGTTAAGCGTTTGCCGGCGATTGAAATCATGATCAATACACCGATCGTCCGAAAACTCATCAGCGAAGAACGTGAAGCGGATCTGCCTGCCGCCATTCGAGCCGGACAAAATGAGGGGATGCAGGACTTTACCGACAGCTTACTCAAGCTCGTCGAGGAAGAATACATTGATCTGAAAGTCGCGTATAAATATGCACCGAGTATCGAAGAATTAAAAATGGCCTTAAAGGGGATTCGTTCCTCAGCAAGTGGTATTTTATAATCAGCTGTCCTAAAAAGAAGATTAGGGAGAACACGAATGCCGAGTGATTTGATTGCTGCCGTAGAATATGGCGGATATATTTCATTATGGAAACTGCTGCTTTTTTCACTTGCCGTGTTCGGCTGGGCGCCGCTGGTTCACTGGGTGTTTACCGATAGTCAGGCAGTTCGAACCAATGCCTTTACCTGGACTGTCGCCGTGGTGATCGGTGGCGCTGTGGCACTGTTTCTTTGGTTGTTGATCCCGGTCTTCTTTGTCGGCCTGCTGCTCTACCTGATTGTTCTCGGCGGCACCGCCATGGCCTATATCACACACCGCAATTCCCGGGTCGCGGATTTTGAAAAAATTCTGTCCGCTGATCATTTGCGCGGATTATTTGTCAACCAGGAAAAGAAGATCGAGAAGGTCAGCCATGGTCTCACTTTTATTACCGCCAATGGCAATGAAGTCCCGCTTCCGGAACCCAAGACCCGAGAGCTGGAGGGCTTCATCATCACTTGCGACTTGATTGATGACGCTGTCTGGAATCGGGCGGATGTCGCTCGCCTCGTCCCGCAAAAAGACGAATATGCGGTTGTTTACGAAATTGACGGGGCGCCCACCAAGCAGGATTCTAAAACACGAGAGGAAGTCGATAACTTCACCTATTACATCAAGCAGCTGGCCTGCTTGGATGTTGAGGAAAAAAGAAAGCCGCAGCGGGGGCCATTTAAAACCGTTCTTCCGGACGGTGAGCAAGTCGAGTGGGAGGTCAGGACATCCGGTTCCACGGCAGGAGAGCAAATCAGGATTGAACGGATCTCGGGCATCGCGTCCCTTCAGATTGAAGACCTTGGCCTGAATGAAAACCAAATTAAATCCATCAGCAGCTTAAGGGATATTAAAAGCGGTCTCATTCTCATTTCCGGAATTAAAAAGAGCGGTCTGACGACTACATTTTACACCCTGCTGGGCAACCACGACCCGTTCTTGAATAATATTAACACGCTGGAAAGACAAGTCTCAGCCCAACTTCAAAATATCACGCAGTTCACCTACACCTTAAGCGACACGGGTACGACCACATTTGCCCGTCGGTTTCAATCGATCCTTCGAAAGGGGCCGGATATTGTTGGGGTCAGTGACTGTGACGAGGCTCAAACCGCTCAACTGGCCTGCGCTGCGGCCAACGATGGTCGTGTTGTTTATGTGGTCATGGCAGCAGAGAGTGTTAATGAGGCCATTGCAAAATGGTTGAAATATGTGGGCAATAATGCTTTGGTTGCTGACACACTTACAGCCGTTATCAATCAGCGACTGGTGCGAAAATTATGCCCCGATTGTCGCCAGTCGTACCAGCCTAATCCAGCGCTTTTTAAGAAATTTAACATCTCACCCGATGAAGCCGGAACATTCTATCGTCCTGGTGAAATCGCCTATGACAAACATGGCAGGGCGATTGCCTGTGAGAACTGCCAGGGGACCGGCTTTTTTGGACGAATCGGCCTATTTGAGACGATTCGCGTGGATGATAAACTAAAGGAAGTCATACGAAAGGCAAAGTCAGTAAAAGAAATCACCTCGGCAGTGCGTCGTTCTGGAATGCTGTACATGCAGGAACAGTCGATCAAAAAAGTGGCGGCAGGAATCACTTCCATTAACGAAGTGATACGCAGCTTTTCAAAGAAACCTTAAAATAAGATCCATTTAGAACTGGAGTTGAGTATATGGCGCTGGTAATCGTTATTTTGGCCCTGTTGTCTACCTTGGCGTTTTTCTACCTGAAATGTTCAATGATGCAGTCATTGATGACATTGTGGTCGGCTGTTCTGGCAACCATTATTGCGTTCAGCTATTATGAGTGGGTGGCCGAGCTGTTAATTTCACGTGGCTATGGCATGAATGTGGCCTCAAGTGGTTGCTTCATACTTCTTTTCGTCGTTGTCTTTGCTTCATTGCGTGCCCTTTCAGAATTTGTGATGATCGGCCCTGTCGATCTGGGCAATGCCGTTAAGCTGCCCGTCTCCTTGCTTTGTGGATTGTTGGCCGGGATCATCATCTCAGGCAACCTTTTAGTCGCTTTGGGGCTGCTTCCGATGCATGGAAAGATTTTCTACAGCCGATTCAGTCCGGATTCGCCTGTGGCACTCAATTCCCCCCAGAAGCCTGCCTTGAGTACCGATGGATTTGTAGCCGGTCTCTACCGCCTCATTAGTTCCGGGTCGCTGCGATCCAGCAAAAGCTTTGGCGTTCTTCATGCAGATTATCTATCTCAAGTTCATCTTAATAAACTTAAAACAAAAGATGAGATTCTTTCTATCTGTGCCCAAGAAGCCCTCATTATGCCTACCGGAAAGATAAAAAAGCCCGTTCGCCTGATAACAGTCGATGACAAAGAGCTGACAGTCATCAGGGTGGGAGTTAAATCGAAGAAGGTTGATGACGGCGGAGCCAGTAATGCGTCCGGGGTGTTACAATTTTTCCCGGGCCAGCTGCGCCTGATCGTCAAAGAAGCGAACGCCGCCACCGAGCCCATGGCCGGAACAGCCACGGCGAAGTATCCTGTCGGGCTTTGGGAGGGTGGAAAAGTAACAGAATGGGAACTGGATCAAATAATTGC
>CALKKA010000125.1 GCA_937995495.1 uncultured Phycisphaerae bacterium | reverse complement strand
ATGCCAGGTCGCGGAGATTTTTCCTCGCCAGCAGGCGGATAACCGTGAAGGCAATGGAAAAAAACAGAACGCTTGTGATGAGCCGTTCGCCCGGGCCTCCGATGGCCGCACCCAGCGCGGTCCCTGCAGCAGGGGGGTGTTCGGTGTTGGTAACCACCATGATAAACATTGCTATCCCTACAACAAACGCATGAACACCAGCCTCAGCAACAAAAAAGTCTGAATCGGGCATTGCGTTCAGAATCCAGTATCCGGCACAACCGCATATTAGGCCCACAATATGTCCGCCGATGACATTTCTGGGTTGTGCGGAAATATTATTTGGTAGGGCGAACACGACAAAAGCCGTAGCTCCCAGTGAAGCAACAATGACCTCTTCGCCCTGTTCCAGAAAGATCAACACACAAAACAGTGACACCGTGGCCAGTAAGCTCTGAAAAACATAATTCTTCCAGTGTGTCTTAACTTCCCGGATTTCATTACGAAACGTCCGTGTCATTGTATCATCATCTCTTGAGGTACATTCTAGTTTTGTTCTGGAACGGGCCGTATATAGAGCGGCAGGGAGGCTTGGACATTTCCATCGACGGCCAGATCGATCTGGTATTGGCCGTACTGCTTGAACTCGAGGTTCTGGATGTTCAGGATCAGATTGACCACCGCGGTCGATGCCTTGTCGCCGATACGGACGGCGATGTTGCCCTCAAGCTTGGGGCCGATGGAAGTGCCGTCAGCGTCGATGATGAAAATACGAACGGCATGGTCACCGGCTTCGATCTTTGAAAAGCGAACGCGGGCGGCGATACTGCACGCCCGATGGCGAACAGGAAGTTCTTTGGCAAAGATATTGTCAAACGCGCCCAGCACATTCAGCTTACCCTGCTGGTCAGTCGCAGCGTCACACAGTAAAAACGATTCAAGATTCATCGGGATTTCCTCTCATTTTTAAACGGTTCCCATTGTAGCGGACGAAGTGTGTATTGAAAAGGGGAATAAACTCATTTCGATTTTGGGTTACGGCTGGAGATTTCATAAATTGCTTGTGATACCAGAATGCATATGATATAAGGCCGTTTTAGAAAAATTGGACCATTTAAGGAAAAAGTACTTATGTTATCCGCGATTAAGCAGAATGATAGGGTGGTTTTTGACCTGATTAAGGCCGAACAGGTGCGCCAGGGCATTTCGATTCGAATGATTCCCTCGGAGAACTATGTGTCCCGGGCGGTGATGCAGGCGACAGGAAGCTGTCTGACGAATAAATATGCCGAGGGCTATCCCGGCAAGCGATATTATGAAGGCCAGCAGATCACCGACCAGATTGAGAATCTGGCCTGTGATCGTGCCAAGGAGCTGTTCGGTGCTGAGGCGGCGAATGTCCAGACGCATTCCGGGTCACCAGCGAACCTGGCAACCTACTGTGCTTTGGCCGAGCCGGGTGCGACCATCATGGGACTGGCACTGCCCCACGGCGGACACCTGACCCACGGCTGGAAAGTCAGCTATACCGGAAAGTTCTTCAACTCGGTGCAGTATGAACTGGACCCGGAAACGGGCAGGCTGGATTATGACGCCATCGCCAAACTCGCCAAAGAGCACAAACCGAAGATTCTGATCTCAGGCTCAAGCGCGTATCCGCGTGCGATTGATTTTACCAAATTCCAGGAAATTGCTGAAAGTGTTGGTGCCTATCACGTGTGTGATATGGCACACATTGCCGGTTTGGTTGCGGGCAAGGCTCACATGAGTCCGATCCCCTATGCGGATGTTGTAACGACAACCACACATAAAACCCTTCGCGGCCCTCGCGGCGGGATGATCCTATGCAAAGAAAAACATCTTGCGGCGATTAATAAAGCCGTCTTCCCCGGTTTCCAGGGCGGCCCGCATATGCATACGATCTCGGCACTGGCGGTCGCGTTGGGCGAGGCTTCAGCACCGGAGTTTGAAGCGTATGCGGCACAGGTTGTCGCTAACGCAAAACGGCTGGCCGATAAGCTGATGGGATACGGGTTTGACCTTGTCTCCGGCGGGACGGATAACCACCTGATTTTAATTGATTTGCGGAATAAGGGACTGGTGGGCAAGCCGCTTGCCAAGGCGATGGACACAGCACATCTGGTGTGCAATTACAATTCGGTACCGGGCGATACGGCCGGACCGTTCAATCCCAGCGGGCTTCGCTTGGGGACTCCTGCGGTTACGACGCGCGGTATGAAAGAGGATCAGATGGACCTGATCGCCGGTTGGATCAATACCATCAGCGAGCATCTTGAGGACGAAGCCGTCATCAGCAAGATCGGCACCGAAGTCGAAGAACTGTGTGGCCAGTTTCCGCTGCCGGACAGCTTTATTCCACCGCAGTAGATTAGAGCATTTCAAGTAATTATGTGACTTCTTAGGCCGTCGTGAGGACGCGTCTGGCAAGGCGAAAAACGCAGTCAATGCTATTCATTGGCGAGTATTTTCAACGCCGCCAGACGAAGCCGCAACAGGCATAAGCGGTTATATCATTTCTTGACATGCTCTAAAATAGGCAGTAGGCTCGGAGAATAACAGGCGGGTTTTTAGGGCTTGCCTGTTAGTATGCTGTGGAAAGAGGGGGATATTGCATAGCGGCATTATCCCGCCATTTTATCGGCATTTTCAGAGGCGACCGCAATCGCGTTTATTTGAGGATGAAGGCCTTTTAATATCTGGCGAAAATGAAATCCATAGATAGAAAAACGAATGGCCAGCGGCAGCATTCGCGGATTTTTGAGCGACCAGAATATCAGCATCCAATAGTGAAATTTCCCCTTCTCAAGCAAACCGATATGCCACATGGATCTTAAAAAAGCTTTGATGCCGGAATACCCAACTTTGGGCAATGCCGTGTCTCTGAAGTTGTAGTTTTCAAGAAATGTCTTAATGCGTTTGCAATAATATTTCTGTGAGTAGATCGTATCGAGGATCCTTTGATATCCGCCCAGAAGTTCGTGAACATCCATTTTGGGGATGAAGTTCATGGTGCAGTCCATGTTGTCTCCGGTTGGCATCTCTGTCAATCGATTTTCGCTCATCATCTTTTTATAGAGGGTTGTTCCGCGTGGGGCGTTAAGAAGTCCGACCATGGCCGTCACGATTCCGCTGTCCTGAATCAGGTTGATCATGCTGTCAAACACACCGGGTTTGTCGCTATCAAAACCGACGATAAAGCCGGCCTGCACCTGCATACCAAACTGCTGTATTTTTTTGATCGCTGCAACAATGTCGCGTCCGGTGTTTTGTGTTTTATTGCATGCGGTCAGACTTGTCTCATCGGGTGATTCGATGCCGACAAAGACGCAATTAAAGCCTGCTCGAACCATCAATGTCATCAGTTCCTCATCATCGGCAAGATTCATGGAGGCCTGAGTGTTGAAACGGAAGGGATGATTATTCCGGTCCATCCACTCGATCATCGCAGGGAGCAGTTCTTTTTTCAGAACATTCTT
>CALKKA010000124.1 GCA_937995495.1 uncultured Phycisphaerae bacterium | reverse complement strand
TACGACACATTGCTGGGGCCGATATAAACGGAGGCAGGCCGGATGATGCCGCCGCCGTTGACGAGTTCTTCGATCCTGTGTGCCGACCAGCCGGCAATCCTTGACATGGCAAAGAGGGGCGTATAGACCTCACGAGGAATGCCCATGCAGTCATAAACAAATCCCGAATAGTAATCGACATTCGGCGCGATCACAAAGTCCTCACCTTTAGCTTCCTTCATGAGGTCGATCGTTATTTTTACCACCAGTTCATACAGATTAAACTCGTCAGTGCGTCCCTTTGAAGCGGCCAGTTCACTGGCCTTTTCCTTCAGCAGAACCGCTCTCGGATCTGACTTGGTGTAAACCGCATGCCCCATCCCATAGACAAGGCCCGATCCGTCCCCGGCCTTCTTCTGTAAGATCTTCTTCAGATAAGCGGCGACCTGCCTTTCGCTGGACCAGTTAGAAACCGCTTCTTTGATCTCACTCATCATCCCCATGACTTTTGCATTGGCGCCACCGTGGCGTGAACCCTTCAAAGAAGCCAGTGCCGCAGCCAGGCAGGAATAGGTGTCTGTCCAGGATGAGGTCACGGTGTGCGTGGTGAATGTCGAGTTGTTCCCTCCGCCGTGGTCGGCATGAAGGATGAGCATCATATCGAGAATGCTTGCCTCGAGCGGGTCGTATTGACCATCCGACCTTAGCATATGTAGGAAATTTTCCGCCGTAGACAGTGATACGTCCGGCCTTCGGATCGTAAAAGTGCCTTTTTCACTTTGATATTTGTTTGCGTGATACGAATAAGCGACAATGGCAGGCAACTTGGCCATCAGGTCTACGGATTCAGAGATCACATTATCGATCGCAATGCTCTCTCTGTTTTTGTCTTCCCGGTACAAAACGCTGACCGAAGCGATCAGTTTGTTCATGATGTCCGGACTCGGAAACGTAAGGACCGATCCCCTGACAAATCTCTCCGGAAGGGCTCTTTTACGGGCCATTCGGGATGAAAACTTCTTGGCGGTTTCTTGATCGGGTAATTCTCCGAACATGAGCAGGTAGGCGGTGTCATCGAAACCGTGCCGGCCTTCTTTCAAAAACCCTTCAACCAGTTCGACGATCTCAATACCGCGATAGATCAACTGACCTTCGATCGGAACCTTACCTCCTTTGACCTTATAACCCCTGACATCGGAAATTTCAGAGAGGATCGTCTTAACGCCCGTTCCGTCCTCGTTTCGGAGCCCTCTCTTGATCCCGTGTTTTTTAAACAGTTCTGGAGCGATTGTATTGTTTTCGATGGCTTTTTTTGTAAGATTTTCAATCAAATGTTTCATCGTGTCACCTATTGTAATAATGGTTTCAATTTATTTTGATCCAGCTTCAAAACTCAAGCGAGTTTTTCCGCGATCATGGCTTTTGCTTTACCCAGTGCTTCATCGAGTTTAGAGGCGTCCTTCCCACCGGCTTGTGCCAGATTAGGCCGTCCGCCACCGCCACCGCCGACGATCGGAGCGATCTCTTTGACGATGTCGCCGGCCCGGACACCTTTTTTGATGAGGTCATCGGTGACGCCTGCCAGTAGCATCACCTTACCATCCTCACCGGGGATGCCAAGCACGATGGTAGCAGATTTGGCCTTTTTCTTCAAGCTGTCGATCGCGGTCCGTGCCTGATCGACCCGAGCGCCTGGCAGTTTTCCAACGATGACAAACGCATCGCCGATTTGGTCCGCCGCTTCCAGCAGTCTATTTGCTTCGGCCAGTGCGTCACCTGCCGATTTGCCGCCACCGGCCTTGAGTTCTTTTTTGAGCTTCTTGTTGTCGTCCAGCAGTTTGGCCACGCGCGCGGTGACCTGATCGGCACCGGCCTTGAGCATTTCGATCAGATCATCGACGACTTCACTGCGAGCGGTCAGATGGGCGATCAGACCCGGACCGGTCAGAGCGGTGATCCGGCGAACACCCGCGGAGACACTTTCTTCTTTTTGGATGACAAATCCGCCAATTTCACGGGTATTGGATACATGCGTTCCTCCGCAGAACTCTTTGCTGAACGCTTCTTTAATATCGTCTTGGCCCAAAGCACCGATCGCCAGCACGCGAACCTCATCGCCGTACTTTTCGCCAAACAGCGCCATCGCGCCAAGCTTTTTGGCTTGCTCGATATTCATGACCGCGGTCGTCACCGGCAGGGCGCTGTGGATCTTTTCAGTGATCAAATCCTCAATCTCTTTGATCTGGTCCTTGGTCAATGCTTTCGGGTGGGTAAAGTCAAACCGCAGATACTCCGGACAGACCAGCGAGCCCTGCTGTTTGACGGCGTCGCCCAGTACCGATTGCAGTGCCCACTGCAGGATGTGCGTGGCCGTGTGGTTTTTCATGGTGGCCTGACGGTCCCTATCGACGCTGGCCTGCAGGGGGTCGCCGGCCGACAGCGAACCGGAGAGCAACTTGCCGCGATGCAGAACGCAGTCGGCGATTCTTTCGGTACCTTCAACCGCAAACTCAGCGGTTGTCGTTTTGATCATGCCGCAATCGCCGACCTGTCCGCCGGACTCGGCATAGAAACAGGTCTGGTTCAGTACCAGAGCGACGGTAGCTTCGGTGTCCGTGAATGGGCCGCGGGTGCTGTAGCCGTCTTCGCTGATCCACCCTAACAGATTGGCGGTGCAGAAGTCGGTCGCATACTTCAATGAATCGTCAGTTTTCGGCAATTCAACGCCGGTCAGATTGGCCACCAGCGACGTTCCTTTTTGTGCGGCGCGGGCACGCTGTCGCTGGGCGGTCATCAGCCCCTCAAATTCATCGACATCCACGCTCAAGCCCTGCTCCCGTGCCATCAACTGTGTCAGGTCCAGCGGAAAACCGTAGGTGTCATACAGCTGGAAAGCCTCTTCGCCGGCGATCACTTTGTCAGTTGCGTTCTGGGCGGCGTTGCCAAAGATTTCGATACCTCTGTCGAGCGTGCGGTTAAAGCTTTCTTCTTCGCTGGTCAGGACGGTCGAAACAAAGTCCCGGCTTTCTTTGATCTCGCCAAAAGCCTCGCCCATGTGTTCGATCAGAACCGGCAGCAGTTTGGCCAGGAATGGCCGGTTCATCCCGAGCACCCGTCCGAAGCGGCAGGCGCGGCGAAGGATGCGCCGGATGACATAGCCGCGTCCTTCGTTGCTGGGGTTGGCGCCGTCGGTGATAGCGAAGGTCAGTGTTCGAATGTGGTCGGCGATCACACGGATGGCGATGTCGGTCTTGCTGTCCATCGAATAGGTATATTTGATACCGCAAAGCTTTTCGATGGCCGCGATGATCGGCATGAAAATATCGGTGTCATAGTTTGACTGTTTGCCCTGCAGAATGCGAACAAGTCGTTCAAACCCCATGCCGGTATCGATGTGTTTTGCCGGAAGTGGCGAGAGTGCTCCTTTTTTGTCACGGTTAAACTGAATAAAGACAAGGTTCCAGATCTCGATCACCTCGGGATCGTCTGCGTTAATGAGCGAGGCACCGGAAAGGTCATCGGTGCCGTCATAATGGAGTTCCGAGCAGGGGCCGCACGGACCGGTTTCGCCCATCGACCAGAAGTTGTCTTTCTTGCTGCCGGGATGGACCTGCTGGGGGGGCAGGTATTTAAGCCAAAGCTCGCGAGCCTCGATATCCGGCTTGAGGCCTTCTTCTTTATCACCTTCAAAATAAGTCGCGTGCAGGCGGGCCGGGTCGAGTTTGAAGACATCCACGAGCAGCTCCCAGGCCCAATCGATGGCTTCGGTTTTGAAGTAGTTGCCAAATGACCAGCTTCCAAGCATCTCAAAGAAGGTGTGATGGTAGGTGTCAGTGCCGACATCTTCAAGGTCGTTGTGCTTGCCACCGGCACGGATGCACTTTTGGCTGTTGGCCGCCCGGGGGTGAGTGGGCTCGCGATGGCCAAGGAAGTACTCCTTGAACTGGTTCATGCCCGCATTGGTGAACAGCAGGGTGTCATCACCGATCGGCACCACCGGCCAACTCGGCACAAACCGGTGATCCTTTTCCTTAAAGAAATCAATGAACGCAGTTCGAATTTCATTTGAGCTTAACACAATCGATCTCTTTCAAAAACTATTTCTCTTTGACTTCGATGAGTCCCTTGGCGGCCAAGACGTGTTGTTTAATTTCGTCGATCAGCTCGGGGTTGTCTGTAATAAACTGTTTAGCTTTTTCACGACCCTGACCGAGCTTGACCTCGCCGTAATTAAACCAGGCTCCGCTCTTATTGACAATATCATTTTCCACGGCCAGGTCCAGCAGATCCCCGACATAGCTGATACCGCTGTCGAACATGATATCGAATTCGGCCTTCTTAAACGGGGCCGCGACTTTGTTCTTGACGACACGGGTGCGGACACGGTTGCCGATGGCTTCATCGGTACTGTTTTTGATCGTAGAAATCCGACGCACATCCAAACGGACCGAGCTGTAGAACTTAAGAGCGTTGCCGCCGGAAGTGGTTTCGGGGTTGCCGAACATGACGCCGATTTTCATACGGATCTGATTGATGAAGACCAGAGAGGTCTTGCTCTTGCTGATCACACCGGTCAGTTTCCGCAGGGCCTGGCTCATCAGACGCGCCTGCAGGCCCACATGCGACTGGCCCATCTCACCCTGGAGTTCGGCGGCCGGCACCAGGGCAGCCACTGAATCGATCACGATGATGTCGACGGCATTGGACTTGACCAGCATCTCGGCGATCTCTAAGGCCTGCTCCCCCGTGTCGGGCTGGCTGATCAGCAGATTGTTCACATCGACGCCCAGCTTCTTGGCCCAGGTCGGATCCAGTGCGTGTTCAGCATCAATAAATGCTGCAACGCCGCCGGTTTTTTGGGCATTGGCGATCACGTGCAGGGCCAGCGTTGTCTTGCCGGAGGACTCGGGGCCGTAAAACTCGACCACGCGACCACGTGGAATGCCGCTTCCGCCGAGGGCGATATCCAGCGACAGGGCGCCGGTCGGGATACCGTCGATCTTGCGATGTTTGGATTCGTCCATTTTCATAATGGAACCGGACCCGTATTGTTTTTCGATTTGAGCAATCGCTCGATCCAGTGCATTGCCTTTTGTCGATTCTGTTGCGGTCTTTTTCGCGGCGGTTTTTTTGGCTTTGGCCATATTGAACTCCTCGTTAGTGTTATCCTTAACATTAGTTTATTTTAATGACGCCGAGCAAACGGCATTATATTCCGGTCCGGTTCGGCTCAGCTGGCTCTCATATAACACCAGTTGATCGACCGAAACGGTTCCGAAGCATTCATCAGCATACGCTTCGACCGCCTTGGCCAACCTGCGTCCGGCCGCGGGACTCTTGACCCGACAGATCGTGAGATGACCGGTGAAGGGGCGGTGCTCTTTATCCCAGCCGATCTTTTCAAATTCGTTTTCCAGCCGCGTCTGTATTTCCACCAGTTCCGGCGGCACTTCGCATCCGGCCCAGACCACGCGAGCCGGTCGCCCGAAAACACCCAGGCCCTGAACCCGCAGATCAAAACCTTGGTATTCAGCGGCTGTATGCATCACGACATCGCACACCTGGGTGATCAAATTATCCCGCAACTCGCCCAGAAACTTCAGGGTCAGGTGTACCTGACCGGGCCGTACCCACCGGACTTCATTGCCGGACAGTGCCATATCCCGCGTGAGCCGCTGTTGAATACGCTCGATCCGATCCTGCACCTGCGGGTCGATATCAATCGCTGCGAATAATCGCATCGGATTCTTTCTAAAACTGCGTTATTTTACGGAGTCGGTCAAATCGCTCGTCGATCATCTCACGCGTGGCGGTCTTGATGCCGTGTATCGAAAAATCGCCGATCGTAAACGATGCCATGACCGTTCCATAGACCATTGCATTGCGGAGCGTGATGACATCGATGGCTCCCGACTCTGACAAGAACCCCATCATGCCGCCGGCAAACGAGTCACCGGCCCCCGTCGGGTCAATGACCACGGTAGCCGGGAAGGCCGGCAGCAGGAAGATATTGCCCTGCTTATCATGCAGCATGGATCCATGCTCGCCTTTTTTGATGATCACAAATTGGGGCCCCATCTCTAAAATACCGTTTGCGGCGGAGATAAGATTATGCTGGCCGGTCAGCAGTTTGGCTTCACCGTCATTGAGAACCAATAGATCAATGTGCTGCAAAAGCTGTTTCAGGTCATCGTTGGCCGTTTCGATCCAGAGATTCATCGTGTCGGCTGCAACGAAGGAGTGGCTTTCCAGCTGATCCAGCAATTTCATTTGCAGTGCCGGTGCAGTGTTCGCCAGAAAGACAAATTCACAACCGCGAAAACGCTCTGGAACGGTTGGCGGTTGCTCGGCCAGTATATTGAGCTCGACGGCATCGGTGCGGGCCTCATTCATGTCGCCTTCATAGCTCCCGCTCCAACGGAAGGTCTTGCTTCCCGGACGGACCTCCAGGCCCTTCAGGTCAACCGGTTTGCCGCTGAATAGCTCGGGCAGATCGAACGGGCAGTCATCACCAATGGCACCGACAAATTTCACATCTGTAAAAAAGCTGGCCGCCAGTGAGAAATACACAGCGGATCCGCCAATGCAGTCTTTGTTCACACCGTAGGGCGTTTGAACGGTATCAATGCCAACAGAGCCGGTGACTAATAGTGACATATTTTCTCTAATCCTTTTCCTGTTGAAATGTTGTTAACGTATTCTCAATCCGTTTGAGAACCGCGTTGATTCCGAGCATATCGACCGCGTCAAAGATCGGCGGGCTGATCGTGTTGCCGCAGATCGCGACCCGCAGGGGTTGGGCGATCTTGCCAAGGCCGACCTGTTTCTCTTCGGCCAGTGACCGCAGCAGTGCTTCGATGGATTCCGGCGTTAAATCTTTCAGGGTTGCCAGTGCTTCGGCGACCACCTTGAGCATCTCCAATCCATTACCTTTGAGCAGGACTTTTTTGACAGCTTTGGGATCATACTCGATCGCCTCATCAGCGAGGAACGCAAATCGTGTCTTCTGTTCGATCTGCTCCAGTGTACGGGCACCCTCATTGATACGGATGATCCGTTCCAGCGACGCATCGTCGGCTTTTGCGACCGGTGAATCGTTCTCTTCCAGATACGCCCGAAAATGCGTCACCAGTGTTTCGATGGGCGTCAGGGTTGTTTTCAGGTGTTCGGTGTTGAACGACATCAGCTTTTGACGGTCGAATAAGCTGTTGCTCTTGTTCACACGAGACAGGTCGAATGCCTGTATCAGTTCGTCGCGGTTCATGATCTCTCGACCGTCGCCGGGGTTCCAGCCCAGCAGCGCAAAAAAGTTGACGAGTGTCTCCGGCAGATAGCCGCTGCGGAAAAAGTCCACGATATTGATCTCCGGCAGATGCACGCCTGCAAACTCGGCCATTGCATCGACCGCCGGCATGTCCGGCGTGGTCTTGCCCTTTAAGAATGTTTCCAATTCCTCTGCGGTGATGCTGCCGGCTTTGGCCAGTGCGTCTGTGTCAATATCAGCCATTGCCTTGATCGCTTTTTTCAGCGTTTTGGGGCGTTCACGTTTGCTGAGTTTACCCCCGCTGTCGCTGACGGTGACGGACATGTGACCGTACTTGGGAACGCGAAAGCCCAGGGCTTTTTGCAGGAGCTGATGGTTGGGGGTGTTCATCAGATGTTCCTGGCCGCGGATGATATGCGTCACACCCATCAACTCATCGTCGATCACCACCGCCATGTGATAGGTCGGAAAGCCGTCGCTTTTTTGGATGATAAAGTCGCTCAGCTCAGTCGGTTCAATACTGATCGTTCCACGAATTTCATCTTCGATGACGATCGGGTCGGTCTGGGTGATGGCCAGCCGCACCGTAACGGGCCTGCCTTCGGCTTTTGCCTTTTCGACATCCGATGCACTCGGGAATACGTCCGGTCGCGGATAGATATTGTTGCGTTTTTCCTTCTCGGCTGCCAACCGCAGCTCGGTCAACTCCTCCGGCGTGTCGAAGCAGTAGTAGGCCTTTTTCGCGTCGATGAGTTGGGCGATATACGCATCGTAAATAGCCCGCCGCTCGGATTGCTTGTAGGGGCCATTCGGGCCGCCGATATCGGGTCCCTCGTCCCAGTCGATGCCCAGCCACTTGAGATCCTTGAGCACCTGGTCCGCTGCGGTGGCGGTATTCCGCTTCATATCCGTATCTTCAATGCGCAGCAGGAACTTACCGCCTGTCTTGCGGGCCAGCAGCCAGTTGAAAAGGGCCGTCCGTGCCCCGCCGACATGCAGGTATCCGGTTGGGGAAGGAGCAAACCGTGTTACGATCATAAAAACCTCTATTTCCAATCAAATTTCAGAAGACAGAAGTGTACTTTAACCCCATTTGAAAGTCAAGAATAAGCTAAAATAACCCCCAATCAGAGCCGCGGCAATGAGGAAGCGGGCAAAGCATTGCAATACCCGAGGGTATCCCCTATATAAGGGCTTCCAATTATGATCATGAACACTCAACAACGCATCTTGGTCACCGGCATCACCTCCATCCATGGATGGCCGATCTTCAATGCGCTGCAGGCAAGCTGTGAGGTTGGGCAGTTGATGGGGATTCGGCCGCCGCTGACGAAGTCACCGTTAGGTGAAAACGTGGTGCCCATATGTATCACCGATCGCGATCAGTTGAGTCAGGTCCGCGACGACTTCCAGCCAACCTGTGTGATCCATTGTGCCGGGGTTTGTGATCTGGACCTGTGCGAAGAACGACCCGAATGGGCCTATGACCTCAATGTCAACGGCGCCAGGGCGGTGACCGAAGTTTTCGGGGATACCTCTCAGATGGTGTATATGAGCACCGACCTTGTCTTTTCCGGCGAGGGCTCGCCAGAAAAGGGGTATGCTGAAAATCACACGCCCGATCCGGTGAGCGTGGCGGGCAAGACTTTTTTGCAGGCCGAGCAGGTGTTAGGAGAAATTGAAGATGCCTGTATTGTGCGGCTGGGGTTGCCCTTGGGTGATTCGATCACCGGCGACAAGGGTGCGATCGACTGGATCAAGAGTCGCCTGACCAAAGATCGCCCGGTGACGCTTTTTTATGACGAGTTGCGAAGTTGTGTGTGGTGTGATCAGATTGCTGGAATGACATTGGCCTTGTTGGATGTGAACCTGCAAGGTGTGTATCACTTTGGCGGCAACCGCTCCTGGACCCTCCACGAGATCGGCCAATACGTACAAGACAAATACCAAACACCCCCGCACCTCTTAAAAGGCATACACCGCCATCAGGAACACGGCGGTCCTCCGCGCATCGGGGATGTCTCCATGGATTGTAGAAAATTGAAAGCCGTTTTAGATGGAGTGGGGATCGTGATTGAGGGTTTTAATTGATATGAATGTTAGCTTCTATTGGTTTTGACTGCGATAGAGAGAACCACAACCAGGCACTCGATCGCCCTTAAACCCTGTAGCATCCTTTAGGTTCACTAAGAACTGCGACATGACAAAGAGCTAAAAATCGAAAATCTTTCCCTCCGAAAAATTCCCGAACCATGTTTCCAATCGAATAAACAGTCCGGGTACCGTATCATAATCGCGCTCTTCGTACCATGCCAGTTGGGGTGAGATTTCCAAAACCAACCAGTCCTTATAGATGCGCCGCCGGAATCGAATACGGATATTCGTTTCCTCATGTTGCCCGGACACTTCCGTGTAAAAGAAATTATTAAGCTCATATTGAATCGCAGCATCCTCATCCAACAGTTGGTAGACTGAATTCGTTAAACTGTAGTAAAACCCGTCTCGCCGTTCATACCAGTCCAGTCCCGGCGTCGTTCGAAAAAACAGGTTCTCATCCCACGGTTGTTCAAAATCCACCCGGCTGCGAGAGTCCCACCCGTCATCCTCGTACCAGCGAACTCGCTCAGTAAACCTCACTTTCCAGTCGTCAATTTCAGTTCGGTAGCGGTAACGCGAACTTCCATACCCAACAGCCGATCCACTGCGAATGCGAATCCCGCCGGAAAACTTCAGATTATGTTTGTCAGTGTCCCAGCCAAAAAATTCCAGCGCAACATTGGTGTCGTCGTCGACTTCTTCAAGACGGTCTCGAGCAATACTGTTAGGTGTATCTTCAAAACCATCCAGCAGATCATCATCAGAACCCACACTCAATGCAAACCGTTTTTCCGCCCCGGGCAGCTTCAATCTCAGCTTATAGCTGAAGTTGCTTTCAGCGCTTTCGCCTTCCTCAAAAAAAGTGGAAAACCGTGTCCGGAGATAGGTCTTGTTTACTTCATCGGTATAATTGTCATCGATAAAGAAAGAGTCGATCCATTTAGCCGAACTCAATAGTATTTCATTGGCCTTTTCGTGGTAACGGTCCATTTTTTCAGTCCATAATTCGTTGTCTTCCGATTGTGTGGACTGAGCTTGCTGCCCACCATCATCGGTAGCAGCAAGCGACCCTTGACTCATGTTCAAAAAGACAATTGCGTTGATGAAAAACAATAATTTTAAAATCCGATATGTTTTTTTCATTTGTCTGATTCTTAACCACTAAGGGGGACATGGGGGCGTCCGGCTTTACATAAATATCCAAGTCGCCGGTAAAGCGAGGGGACCCGTGAAGTGCCAACAATGATGTAATCCACCTTATGAGAGTTCAATAATTCGAGCAACTCTTTGAAGTCGTTGGGGATAGTTATCTCCATATACCTGCCTTCGATAAAATTCCACTGCGGCGATACGTTCTTGGGCCGGACGGCTCAGCCAGTACTCCCGGTTTTGTCGAATCTCATCATGAGACCCCAACTCGTTCTTATTGATGACTTTCTGAATCATGTACTTATTGTACCAAAACAATGCGATCCTGCAAAGACAATTCGTGATTTTCATGATCCACAAATAAGGCGTAAGAATCATCTCAAACCTTCAACAGCAAAGCGCAATTGAAGGTTTAATTTACGTGCCTTTAAGGCACTATGGCGGGCATTTGGCGCAGACAGAGCGGAAGAGTGCGGTGCTGAGGCAGCGGTCGCCGCGGTCACAGATGATGGTGACGATGGTGCCGGAGTCCATCTCTTTGGCCAGTCGCACCGCTCCGGCGACGTTGGCGCCGCTGGAGATACCGGCGAACAGTCCTTCTTCGGTCGCCAGCCGACGCGCCATCTCAAACGCCTCTGCGTCGTTCATCGAGATCGTATCGTCAAGCTGCGGCTTGTCATAGATATCCGGCACGATGGATTCTTTCATGTTTTTCAAGCCCTGAATGGCATGGCCCAGCACCGGCTCGACCCCGACGACCTTGACCTCTTTCGGCCGTTCTTTCATATACCGCGAAAGCCCCATCAGCGTACCGGTGGTTCCCATCCCCGTTACAAAAATATCGATCTCGCCGTGGGTCTGCTCCCAGATCTCCGGGCCGGTCGTCTCGTAATGAGCCTGCGGATTGGCGGGGTTGGCAAACTGGTTGGGCATAAAATATTTCTCCGGGTTCGCATCCTTCATCTGATGCGCTTTGCGGATGGCGCCGTCAGTGCCTTGCTTGGCACAGGTAATGATGACCTCGGCCCCGAACGCCTCGAGGACATGCCGGCGTTCACTGCTGACGCAGCCCGGCAGGGTCAGCGTAACAGGATACCCCTTGGCCGCCCCGATCATGGCCAGCGCGATGCCGGTATTGCCGCTGGTGGGTTCGAGAATGGTTTTGGCTTGGGTGAGCGCGCCATCGCGCTCGGCGGCGTTGATCATAGACAGTGCCGGGCGGTCCTTGATCGAGCCGCCGGGGTTGTTGCCCTCCAGCTTGCCCATGATCCGCACTTTGGGATTGGGGTTGATGCGTTTGAGCTCGACCAGGGGGGTGTGGCCGATGGCGGACAAGATCGTATCTTCGTGGTTGAACATTGTCAGAGTTTCCTGTGCTTGAAAAAGTTTTATCCGGAGTCTTCCTGTATATGCTAAAACGCTTCACTGTCATTGTCGAGAGTTTTTTTTACAGATATCCAGCAGGGCAGGCAAATTGCGGCTGGATGTAAATGCTTCTTGACGCTTGTGGTGTCTGCGGGTATTTTTGTATCCACGAACTCTTTAAGATCGAGGGATACGCTTATGACCGAAGTAGAAAAGGACACACAAAGGCCCGCATATCAATCGCCGGTTCTGTCCGGCCCGGCTCGTTTTTTGATTATGGCGGCGGCCTTTGTCATTGTCATTGCGGGGATGCGTGCGGCGGTGGAAATTATTATTCCATTTCTGTTGGCGATTTTTCTGGCGATCATCGGCACACCCGCTCTCTTCTGGCTCAAAGGGCGCGGCATCTCGACCATCTTTGCGATTTTGATCGTTTCGCTCACCATCATGCTGGCGGGATTGATGATCGGCACCATTCTGGCAACATCGATCGCTGATTTCACCACCGACCTGCCCAGATACACTACCGAATTAAATGCGAATGTTCAGCGCCTTGAGGAACGGTGGGAAACCTGGCTGGACGAGCAGCGAGAACGATTCGCTCTGGACGATAAAGATAAGGTCGTTTTGGATAACGGGGACATTCAGCCGGCCCCTGCGGCGCAGCCGGACAGTCCGGTTTCCCAGGCCCCGCCGGCAATGGTGGACACGGAAACCGAAGTCAAAGAACCCTTTTCGCTGACTCAAATAGTAAACGCGCAGGCCGGGATCAAGCTGATACAAAATCTGCTGACCCAGATGGGAAACATCCTGACCAAGGGCTTTCTGATTTATCTGACCACGATCTTCATCCTGCTGGAGGCCTCGATCCTGCCGGGCAAGATCAAGGCCGCGATGACAAATAATGCCGGGGCCTTTGACAATCTTGCGGGCATTGCCGACGATGTGAAGAAGTATCTTGCCATGAAAACAGCGATCAGTTTTGGTACCGGCGTCCTGATCACCATTTGGCTGGTCCTGCTGGATGTTAAATATCCGGTGGTTTGGGGGCTGACGGCCTTTTTGCTGAACTTTGTACCCAACATTGGCTCCATCATCGCCGCGGTTCCGCCCTGCATTTTGGCCTTTCTCCAACCTGAGCTTGGCCTGGGGACACTGGCCCTGACGGCGCTGGGCTATTTGCTCGTGAATGTTGTGATCGGCAATTTCATTGAACCCCGTCTGATGGGCCAGCGACTGGGGCTCTCGACGCTGGTCGTCTTTCTGTCATTGGTGTTCTGGGGGTGGGTATTGGGGCCGGTGGGGATGCTGCTGTCGGTTCCGTTGACCATGGCCGTTAAGATCGCCCTGCAAAGTCATCCCGATACTCGCAAACTGGCGATTCTTCTGGACTCACAGAAACCGCCAGTCAATAAGAAAAAATGCTAAAAAGGAGCATTTGCTTAGGAGGCCTGAAGCATGGTGAAATCACTTGTACTCTCAGTTGCAGCATTGGTGTGTCTTGCAAATTCCGATGGCACGATCCTTATCGACTTCGAAACTCTGCATCCAGGTGAAGAGAAATCCTATATTCATATCCCCGACGGCTACATGGGAATGAAATGGTCAAAATATTTCCGCGGACAAACTTCCAAAAATAAACCCGGTACAGGTTTTGAAGCCGGTACCAGCGGCGACATGTCCGCGTATACTTCTGGGCATAAAAAAGTCTTTATGGCAAGTGATGACGGGTCACTGTTTGATTTTGTTGGTGCTGATATTACTGCCGCATGGCTCGACAATGAGTCGGTTACAGTGGAGGGATGGCGGGGTCACGAAATCCTATACATTGTAGATATTCAAACACATACGAACGGGCCGCATTGGTTTACCCTTAACCTTGAAGACGTCGATAAGGTTTGGTTCAAGCCGATAAGCAAGTCTGGCAATCATCATATCGTCATCGATAACATCGTAATCAATCGGTAAACGCATCCAGCAGAGTGTAGAGCCATTCGGTGTTTTGCGGAATGTTGTCATATCCGGAACGGATTTTTTCAGCGGTTTGGATATAGGGTGAATCGATCAGTTCATCCGAACAGTTGCCGAGCATCTTTTCAATACTTTCCTGTGAATACTCCAGATGAAACTGCAGGGCCATCACATGGTCACCGTACTGGAATGCCTGATCCGTGCAGACGGTGCTGGAGGCAAGATGGATGGCTCCCGGTGGGATCGAGAACGTATCACCATGCCAGTGAAAAACAGTCATTGTCGGCGGCAATGCAGAAAATGCAACAGATTTCGCGGCGCGCGAGGTCAGTTTGATCGGGTGCCAGCCGATTTCCTTGTAGCTGTTGGGACGGACCTGCCCCCCCAGCACATCAGTAATAAGCTGGCCACCCAGACAGACCCCGATGACTTTCTTCCCGGCATCGATCGCGCGGCGGATGAATTTCTTTTCCTGTGCCAGCCAGGGATAAGCTTCATGTTCATAAATATTCATCGACCCGCCCATGATCGCGACCATATCGAACGACTCGATTGCAGGCAGCAGATCATGCTGATACAGATGGGTGTATGTTAATGGGTGCCCGCGTTGTTCGGCCCAAGTGCCGATATTGGCAGCGTCTTCGAAAGGCACATGAGTCAGACAGTGTATCTTCATCGTGCAAACAACTCCCTTTCGGTTAATCGCTTCCGCGTTGCTTGAGACTGCGCGACTGATGGATCAATTCCAGCAGGGTCTTCTCCTGACCCTCATCCGCTCGAAGACCCAGCCGCGATAATATTCGGCGCAAATCAGATCGTCCGCCAAGCTCGCTGTCGCATAACACCGCGACAGCAGGCTCGGCAGCACTATTAGGAGGAGGGTGATGTTGTCGGTATCGATTCATTTTAATTTTCCATAACTGTAACTGGCGTTAGTATTACTGTTCTTTACGCTAAATACTAAAGCAGTTTCCGTGCCTAAACCAGGCAGGGTCATTATTTTTTTAGAAAATCCATTAAAATGGCCTGAAATCGATTGAATCACATATTTTTCAGGATTATAGCCTTTTTTCATCCGCTAAATTCACCGGTTGCGAGAAGTTTTGTGGCGACAAATTTGTAGTGTATTCAAGAAAGAGCTACAAAATTGTATCCAAATCCAGCCCGTTAATTGCGCTACTGGAAAGTCTCGATCGTGCCGCCGCAGACCAGTTCATCGGCGTCATTGTACAGAACCAGCTTTTGACCCGGGCAGGGGGCGAACTGGGGCTTCTCAAATCGGACGGTAAATCCTTTATCATCTGTCTTTGTGATTTCGCAGGGATGCGGCGGGCCATAGGAACGCAGTTTTCCAAGCAGCGCTTGCCCGCTGCAAAACTGTTCGCCGATGAGCACATTTACGTCACCGGCGCCGAGGGTGTGGTAGCTGATCTGTTCACGGGTGCCGAGCGTCACGGTATTCGCCTCGGCATCGATGCGTGCGACATACACCGGATCGCCCGCCGCGTAGCCAAGGCCGCGGCGCTGTCCGAGTGTATAATGGGCAACGCCTTTGTGGGTGCCGATCGTCTTGCCGTCAATATCCAGCAGGTCCCCGGGTTGATTGCCGTCGATCAGAGCGTCACGATAATCGCCTTCACCGGCAAAGCACAGTTCCATACTCTCCGGCTTTTCCGCGACACCGATACCGATGCTTCGGGCGATGTCCCGCGTTTGGTCTTTGGTCAATTTGGCCAATGGCAGGATGAAGTGTCCAACACGATGGCTGGGCAGGCCGTAAAGGAAATAGCTTTGGTCCTTGGCATGATTGCGGCCGCGGCACAGACGCGCACCGTTGTCAGTCTGTTTGATCTCGGCATAGTGGCCGGTGGCCAGGGACTCAATGCCGAGTTCTTTTTGAACCAGGTCCCAGACGAGCATAAATTTCAAAAACGTGTTGCAGTCAACGCAGGGGTTCGGTGTGCGGCCCCGGCGGTATTCGGCACGAAAGCGGTCGATGATCAACTCGTTGAAAGGCGCGGTCACATCGACGAAATAGTGCGGCAGGCTCAGCTGCCCGCAGACATACGCCGCATCCGCACCGCAGCAGCCGCGTTTATCCGTTTGACAGGCAACGGGGATCCGCATGGTGATGCCCAGTACATCCCAGCCGGCCTCCCGCAGCAGATGTGCGGTCACGCTGCTGTCCACACCGCCGCTCATCATCACGGCAACCTGCCGAGACGGCTCGTTCTTGGGCTGCCATGGAGCGGTGTTCGACGAAACCAACTCGAGTTTGTAATCATTCATGCGAATGCTCAATGATATTCAGTGACCTTTCAAGCACAGACTCTACGGTGTCATCTTCAGTGACATCGATCCAGTTGACATCGGGAAAAGTTTTAAACCAGGTGCGCTGGCTCTTGGCAAAGCGGCGGGTATTGATCTTGATCCGTTCAACGGTTTCCTCCAGGTCCATCTCACCATTGAGATGCGCGATCATCTCAGCGTAACCGATCGCGGCGGCGGCCTGTTTGCTCAGCGGTGTGTCCTCGGCCAGCAGGGCGGATACCTCATCGAGAAGTCCGGCCTCCATCATTCGCTTAATCCGAAGATTGATTCGCTGGCTTTCGATTTCTTTCGGTCTTCGCAGGCCGATGACCAGCCAGTCATCAGCGGGATACGCATCTTCCCATTGCTTTTGAAAACTGCTGATGGGTTGGCCGGTCAGTTCATACACTTCCAATGCACGGACGATGCGTTTTTGGTCATTGGGATGAATGCGTTCGGCTGCGATTGGATCCACTTTGGTCAATTGTTGATGCAAGGGGCCGAGGCCGGTTTCTTCCGCAGACTGCTGAAGTCGGTTTCGTATTGCCTCATCCGTTCCCGGTCCATCGAACAGACCGTACAGCAGAGCCTTGATATACATGGCCGTGCCGCCGACTGCGACGACGGGCTTGCCGCGACCCTGAATATCCACTGTCGCCTGCTCGGTCATATCCAGAAATCGATCGACGCTGAACGCCTCGCTTGGTTCGACCACATCGATCAGGTGGTAGGGGATCTGGTTGCGTTTTTCCAGCGGCGGTTTAGCGGTGCCGATATCCATCCGGCGATAGACTTTCATCGAATCGACGCTAATGATCTCGGCGTTGAGTGTCTTTGAAAGTTCAAACGCCAGGGTACTTTTACCCGAGGCGGTAACCCCTAAAATCAATATTTTCCGATTCAATATTTCTGTCATAATCTTTTATTATAAAATATCTTACAATAGAATCGGTAACCGCAAAAGATGCCAATGCCGATTATTTTTTCTGTTAAAATCACAACAAAGTCATATAATAGCATCCTAAAGGAGAAAAATCCAGATACGGATAACCGATGGAAATTAACTCGATAAGAAAAAGCGATACATCCTCTTCTTTGAAGCCGGACCTGGCGGTCAAGGCGGCCTTGGTTGAGCAGATTTTGGCGGATCTGTTCGACAGGCAGACTGAGATCCCACCCCGACTCAAGGAGGCGATGGAATACATGATGAGCGGCGGGGGCAAACGCATCCGTGCGGCGTTGGCGATGTGGGCCTGCGAAGTGGTTTCGGGAAAGCTCAACCGGGAGGCTCAGGTTGCGGCGGCTGTTGTGGAGATGGTGCATACCTATTCACTGATCCACGATGATCTGCCCGCAATGGACGACGATGATATGCGCCGAGGCAAGCCCAGCTGTCATAAGCAGTTTGACGAGGCGACCGCGATTCTGGCTGGCGACGCACTGCTGACACTGGCGTTTGAGATGCTGTCGACCGACATCAAGAATTCAGATACGGCGGTGCGGATGATCCGCACGCTGAGTGAAGCGGCTGGCCCCAGCGGGATGATCGCCGGACAAGTGGCCGATATGAACAGTCCTCACGCCAATGGCTCGATGCAGCGGCTCCAGTATATTCATATGAACAAAACGGCGGAAATGTTCGCGGCTTCGACCGCACTGGGGGCATTGGCCGGCGGGGCGACTGATGAACAGCTTTCTGCAATGATCGAATATGGCATGAAGATCGGTTTGGGCTTTCAGATCGCCGATGACCTCCTGGACATTACGGCCAGCAGTGAACAGCTTGGTAAAACCGCCGGCAAAGATGCCGAACAGGGCAAGTTGACTTACCCGGCACTGGTCGGAGAAGAGAAATCCCGTGAGATCTTTGAAAAACTCACCTGTGAAGCGGTTTGTGCTTTGCAGATATTTGGAAAAGAAGCAGAAACCCTTCGCCAATTGGCGATGGAACTGCTCGATCGCACCAAATAATTCTCGACGCCGTTTTCTGACACTTATTGGAGTCTTCCATTAGCCGTTGTTGTCCGAATAGCCGATTCCCATGAGAAGGCAGACGATATTTTTATTGTTCTTAGGAGTGTTGTGAATGTCTGGCGGTTGCACGAGTGTTTCGGTTCGCCAAATCGAGTATCGCGGCTGGGACAATGCGGTTGAACTGTCCAACGGGCAGGTACGAGTTGTCGTTGTTCCCCAAATCGGCCGCATCATGCACTATGCATTTGTCGGGCAGGACAACATTCTCTTTGAAACCCCCTCTCTTTTTGGCGTTACACTGGACGACAGCAAACTCCTCCGACAAGACGGTCAGCCCATCTGGGCTTCATTCGGTGGCGATCGCGTCTGGCCTTCTGAGGAAGATCAGTTTGTCGTTATTAACGGTCACAGGCGTCCCCCTGACCCCTGGCTGGACGGCTTTCCCTGGCAGGCAACATTGCTGCCGGAGGGTGTGCAGATCACCAGTGGTGTCAGTGACCATTGTGGCGCACAGGTGACCCGCACTATCCGTCTCAAGCCCGACAGTGCCCAGGTAGTGATTGCTCAGCGAATGGATAAAATTAAACCGGCCGCCAAGTCTGAGCTGGAACCTGTTCCGCTGACCATTTGGAATGTGACTCAGATCCGCCCCCCCTCGGTGACGCTGCTGCCGCTGAATCCCGACAGTGTCTTCGTCGATCGCTGCCTGATTCCCCATTGGGATGACTACGATAATCAGGGCGGGGAAAACGTTACCGTCTGCGGCGATATTGGACTATTCGTGCCGGATGCGGTCAGGAACCAGAAGATCGGCGCCGATGCGACCGGCTGGGTGGCCGGGATCATCGGTTCGACAATGATGATCGAGTCGTTTGAGTATGATGCAAGTGCTGTTTATCCTGATGGGGGAACCAGTGCGACGATCTTTACCTGTCCGGAGTTTGCAGAGTTGGAATGCCTCAGTCCTTTAAAGCGGTTAAAAGTGGGCGATTGCATCGAACACACGATCGTATGGGATCTGGTAAAACTGCAATCCGATTAACACCCTACGCTTTTTCGTATTCATCGTCATCAATGTACTCCGAGGCCTCTTCGTACCCGTCTTCATCCTCATCGGCCTCATCATCGACCTCTTCCTCATACTCCTGATCGTCTTCAGCATCCTCTTCGACGTCTTCATATTCGTATGCTTCACCATCTTCCTCAGAATCCTCCGTCAGATCCGCATAGCCCGCGACTTCATCGGCGATCATATTCTTTTTCATCGCCTCATATTCCTCCAGCGTCATCGTTACTTCGCGTGCCTGGCTTCCTTTGTATTCGCCCAGCAGCCCCGTTGCGGCCATGGTCTCAATAATGCGAGAGGCCCGTGCATAGCCGATGCTTAATCGCCGCTGCAGGAGTGACACGCTTCCGCGTTTGGTCTCCAGCACCACCCGCACCGCGTCATCAAACAGATCATCTTTGGGTCCGGAGCCGAGATCAACCGTATTCAGCTGCATCAGTTCCGTGCTGTATTGCGGCTGGGCGACGCCCTTGAGGAACTTCACCACGCCCCGGATTTCGTCGTCATCCAGAAACGCGCCCTGAGCCCGTACCAGTTCGCTGGTGCCGGGCTTGAGGAACAGCATATCGCCCTGACCCAGCAGCGTTTCGGCCCCTTTCTGGTCAAGAATGATCCGGCTGTCCATCCCGGCCGCTACACGGAACGCGATGCGAGCGGGCATATTCGATTTGATCAGGCCGGTGACAACCGTTGCCTGGGGTCGCTGGGTCGCCAGCACCAGATGGATACCGATCGCACGGCTCTTTTGCGCGATGCGGACGATAAAGGACTCCACTTCCTTGGCCGATGTCATCATCAGATCCGCCAGCTCATCGATGATAATGACAATATGCGGCAGTTTTTTCGGTATCTGGGCCTCTTCTTCCTGTGTGGCAGGATTAAACCGCTCGATCAGTTCTTCGGTGGAAAGCAGATTGTAGGAAGCGATGTTTCGCACCTGCGCCTCTTTGAGCAGTTCGTATCGCTCATCCATTTTCTGCATGGCCCATTCAAGGATCTGCTCGGCCCGCCGCATCTCGGTCACCGTCGGACACATCAGGTGCGGGATCGACTCGAACATCGCCATCTCGACCATCTTCGGGTCGATCAGGATCAGCTTAACCTCATCCGGCCGCCGCGACAGCAGGATACTGGTAATGATACTGTTGATGCAGACACTTTTACCCGAACCGGTTGTTCCCGCGATCAGGCAGTGGGGCATGGCCGCCATATCCGAAACCAGGATCTCACCCGAGGAGCTTTTTCCCAGAAACAGCGGAATCTCCATCTTGTTTGCCTTCGCGGCCGCCTTTTCGAGCAGGTCTTTGATCCGCACGATTTCCCGCTGACTGTTGGGCACTTCGATGCCGATGGTGTGCTTGCCTGCCAGTGGCGCGACGACGCGGACCATTCCGGATCCCAATGCACGGGCCATGTCGTTGGCCAGGGAAGAAATCTGGCTGACCTTAACGCCCGCCGCCAGTTCCAGTTCGTACATCGTAATCGCCGGGCCCGGTTCGGCATTGACCACGTTGGCATTGACGCCGAATTCCTCAAGCATCTCCTCCAGGGAGTGGGCCTTTCGCTCGACCATTTTGCTCTGGATCGCAGTAAAACCAGTCTCCGGATCTTTCAAGAAATCCAGAGGCGGCAGTTGATAGTCATCATAGGTCTTCTGGACAGGCACCGGCTTTTTGGGACGGACGACCTGTTTGGGCTTGCGGATTTTCAGCTTTCCCTTTTTCTTCGGAGCGGGCGCATCGCTGAGGGTTGCCTCAACAGAGACATCGTGTTCATGCTCAAGCGCCTCGAATTCGGTGTCCATGACCCCGACGGCTTCTTCGGGCGTTTCGGGGGTCTGATGGCTTTCACGGTAGTTCCGCACGGCCTCGGCAAAACTGCTCGCCTGGGCTTTTTGTCGTTCACTGAGCCGCGTCCAGATGTCTCCGAGCGACTGGGAGTGTTCGCGGGCCACTTTCCACGCCGGTTCAGCGAGTCCGAGCATCTTTAATACCCCTATGCCGAATCCGCGAACCATGGCAAACACCAGTGAATCGGCCAGCAGCAACGCCCCGACCGTCCAGAAGCACAGCACGACCAGCCAGGTCCCGAGTTTGGCCAGGTGCTGATCCAAATAGCGTGCTGCGGCGATCCCGAGCACCCCTCCATTGCCATGGGAGAATGACCCGGTTCGATAGAACGCCAGTGACTCAACAGGCCAGATAAGATACCATGTTGTTGATATCGCCGCCACGACGAGGACCAGTCCCGTCAGCCGCAGCAGGGGTTGGGTCACCGGCTTGCCCCAAAGCAGGACCACCAGTGCGATCGCCCCGGACACACACGCGGCCACGATGCCCGGCCCGAAATAATACAAACAGTAGTACGCACAAAAAGCCCCCACCGGTCCGCACATGTTTGCTGTCTCCTCATTGTGTGGCCAGACATAGCCACTTGGCGAATCTTTCATGTCAAAGCTCATCACGCTGAGCAGTAAGAAGATGCACACACACAGCAGAATAAATTCAGCGGCGATACGATATAAATTTCCGTGTTTCACTCCGATATCCTTAGTTTTAAATGCCTTAAAAGCCTCTTTTCGCTTCTCTATGATAGAGATCACCCGTAACAAGTGTATATCGGCAAGGACGGCGTGTTTCCTGCAAAAGCAGCCGGACGAAGGGTGATAAGCCCCTTTCGGTCACGATAACTCGACCGGTGGGAAGTTCTTGACGGTGCGGACCGTTTCCCTATAATGCTGTCTTTGCATGACAAAGAGAATGATATTTAACAAGGATGGGTTTTGATTGTGACGAAAAAGACGGCGACGGGAAAATCAACCAAGAAGAAAAAAGAGAAGTTAACAACGATGACACCGGGATGTGACAGATGTACCGGCAAGTGCTGCCGATATTTTGCCCAGCCGATCGAGACACCCGAAGATTGGGACGATTTCGATGATATTCGCTGGTATCTGTGCCACGAAAATGTCAGCGTGTTCGTCGAAGACGGCGACTGGTACCTGAATGTGCAGAATAAATGCCGATATCTGTCGGAAGAAGATTATCGATGTGGAAATTATGAGGTCCGTCCAAAGATCTGTCGTGATTACGACACCGATGGTTGCGATCTGACCGGGGACGATTATGGGTATGAACTGCACTTCCTCGATGACAAACAGATGGAAGAGTATATGAAGATCAAATTCGGCGCCAAGGTCTTTGAAAAGCTGGAGCCGAAAAAGAAGAAGCGCAAAAAGAAAGCTTCCAAAAAGTAATGAAGATACAGCCGGTCAAGGGAACCCGTGATTTTTACCCGCCGCAGATGGCGGTTCGCAATTTTATCGTCGATGGCTGGAAGGCCTCCTCGATCCGCAACGGGTTTGTCGAGTATGACGGGCCGATCTTTGAACATCTGCAGATGTATCAGGTCAAGAGCGGCGACGAGATTGTCGAGCAGTTGTTTAATTTTACCGACCGCGGCGGCCGGCACCTGGCCATCCGGCCGGAGATCACCCCGACACTGGCCCGCATGGTCAACAAACAGATCAACGCACTGCCCCGGCCGATCAAATGGTTTTCCGTTCCCCGACTCTGTCGGGCCGAACGCCCGCAAAAAGGGCGGCTGCGAGAGTTTTTTCAGTGGAATATCGACATCATCGGCGTTGAAGATGTCCTGGCCGATGCGGAGGTGGTGTATTGCTCACTGGATTATCTCCGAAGTGTGGGACTGACCAGTGGCGATGTCGTGGCAAAGATTTCCAGCCGTCGATTACTGGCGGCATTGCTTAAGAATATCGGTATTGCCGAAGACAAGCTGGAATCGTTGTATCCGATCCTCGATAAAAAGACGAGGATTCCGGTAGAGGCATTCGTCGAGATGCTGGGTAAGGAAATTGACTCTACCGATACCGTTCAGACGGTTTTGAAACTGATGGATGTCCATTTGGTCGATGAGATACCCGATATCGTTAAGCTCAACGAAGAAGCGAAAGTATCCCTGGATGAGCTGATCCAGGTCTTTGCGTATCTCAGAACAATGGGCGTCGAAGACTGGTGTCGGTTTGATATGAGCATCGTCCGCGGGCTGGCCTATTATACGGGGATGGTGTTTGAGATTCACGACAAAGCTGGCGACCTTCGCGCGGTCTGCGGCGGCGGCCGCTACGACAACCTGCTCAGCGACTTCGGCGGACCCAAAGTAACCGCCACGGGCATGGGCATGGGCGATGCGGTTCTGGAGATTCTGCTCCGTGAAAAAGGTCTGCTGAGAGATGATTCGCTGGACATCCAGAAACTGGACTATTTCGTGGCCTGCCTGGATGCTGATTTACTGGACAAAGCGGTCAACATTACGGCCCAGCTTCGCGAAAAAGGGCACGCTTCTAATTTCAGCTACAAGACAGGCGCCTTGAAAAAACAGATGAAAGTGGCGGATTCCATGAATGCGGCCAAATGTATTATCCTTGGCGCCGAGTTCAAGGATTCCAAACAGCTTGTCGTTAAGGATATGCAAACCGGCGAGCAGGAACTTCTGGACGCCGAATCCCTTTTCAAATCGTAGCCAATTACTAAAGACATGCTTTAATGTCATGCCGGACTTGATCCGGCATCCAGACATTGACTTCCCAGGCCCCGGCTCGAGGGCCGGGGTGACAGAAAGAAAAAGAGCGTATGGACCGGCCCAATCCCTATGAGCAGGCATTTGAGTGCTTTCTTACCGAAAACATAATCCCCTTTATCTGGATTGATCAATCTAAATGCCTCGAATTTACTGAAGGCCCGGTCAAAAACTTTGATTTTCTCATCGATCCAGGGTCTCGGTTTCCCGTTCGGGTCGGGCTTAAAGCCGCACCCTTTAAAGGCACTTCGCTGGCTGGCATTAAGGGATTAGATGGATGGGTGACGTTTGAAGATGTCCGGTTCCTGTCGCATTGGCTGGATCAATTCCCCAAAGAGGCTCCAACAGCGCAGGCAGTTTTCGTATTCGCTGTCCGCTTTGCAAATATTGACATTGAAACCGACGGCGGGGATGTATATGATGACTCCCGCGAGCGGTTTTTGTTTTTGGCGATCCCGCTGCAAAAGGATGCCGACACCATGAAGCTCCGCAGCCCGAAGAGCCAGACGGTGGTTCTGCCTGCTGAAGATTTCAGGCAGTATGCAGAACGTGTATGTGATATTTTATCCCCGGAGAGGGTGTAACCAATATGAATCAGCAAATCGAACAATATGCAAAGAAGATTTTAGACGGTCAGCTTTTAGAACGGGACCAGATTGATGAACTGTCTCGGCTCTCAACCGATCATATTGATGACATGCTCTACTGGGCCAACGAGATCCGCAAGGCGGGCTTCGGCAACAAAGTCAAGATGTGTTCCATTATCCCCGGTCGCATGGGCGGCTGCAGCGAGGATTGTGCGTTCTGCGCCCAGTCACTGCATTATGACACCGCCGTGGACAAGACACCGCAGGTACTCAGCGATGGCCAGATCATGGACGCCGCAGCCGAGGCTAAAAGCAAGGGTGTCCCCAATTTCGGCATTGTCTATAGCGGCAAAAAAGTGACCCAAGCCGAACTGGACCGGCTGATTGCACTGACCAAGCGGATCAAGACCGAACTGGGGATGGGCGTCTGCATGTCGCTGGGGATCGTCAGCGAAGAGAACATGAAGCGATTGGCCGATGCGGGCGTCGTGCGGTTCAATCATAATCTGGAAACCTCCAAGCGGCATTTTGCCGAGGTTGTGACGACCCATAAATACGAAGACCGCGTCAAAACCATCGAGGCCGGCCACAAGGCCGGCATGGGCGTCTGTGCCGGCGGCATCTTTGGGATCGGCGAAACCGAGGCCGACCGCATCGACATGGCGTTCGAACTGAGGCGGCTGGGCGTGGACATGGTACCCATGAACTTCCTGCACCCGATCAAAGGCACGCCGCTGGCCAACGCCGAGACAATGCCGCCGCGGGAAATACTGCGCATCGTGGCCCTATACCGGTTCATCCTGCCAAAGACACATCTAAAAGTCGCCGGCGGCCGCGTCTTAAACCTCCGCGACATGCAAAGCTGGATATTCCAGGCAGGTTGCACGGCGATTCTGTCGGGCAACTACCTGACCACCGCCGGAAGAGCCGTCGAAGACGACCTCCAAATGCTAAAAGACTTAGGACTCGAAACGGTATAATCTTTTAAATAGAGAAAGAGAAAGAATGGAACGAACACGCAGAGAATTTCTTAAAGCCAGTGCCGCTATCCCTTTTATTCTGCCGTCAACACTATCCGCAGCCGGAACTTCTGCCAATGGACAACTCCGAATCGGGATGATAGGTATGGGTACGCAAGCCAACGGACTGACAAACAGCTTTATGCCGCGGGCGCATATTGTGGCCGTCTGTGATGTGGACACGACGCGACGAGAACATTTTCTTAATAAAGTTAATGAATTCTATACGAATTACCCTCAGAGCGGGAAAGCTGAGTGCAAAGCATATGTCAATTATGAAGATGTCATTGCTCGCGACGATATTGACTCTGTTTGCATCGCCACACCGGATCATTGGCACACACAGATTGTCTTGGATGCAGTCCGCAGCGGCAAGGATGTTTACTGCGAAAAGCCACTGACACATGACATCGCAGAAGCCATCGAAGTGATGAAAGTCGTCGGCGAAAACAGAAGAATTCTCCAGACGGGTTCTATGCAGCGGTCAATGCGCGAATTTCGAGTGGCAGCGGAATTAGTCAGAAACGGTGTCATCGGCAAGCTTAAGCGAGTCGTTGTGAGCTTCTGGGGCCCCGGCATTCTCTGTGATCTGCTTGAAGAACCGATGGAACCGGGTTTGGATTGGAACCGCTGGCTGGGGCCGGCTCCGATGAGACCGTACCATTCGGCTCTGAGCCCGCGCGGTGTGCATGAGCATTTTCCCGCTTGGCGGATGTATCGTGAATATGGCGGCGGCGTTGCTGATTGGGCTCCGCACCATCTCGATATTGCGCACTGGGCAATGAAAATGGATAACAGCGGCCCCACAGAAATCCTGCCTCCTGAAGATAAAAATGCGTCATTTGGCACCCGTTTGCTCTATCCTAATGGGGTTGAAGTTGAGCATAAAGACGGCAATGGGCTGGAATTTTTCGGCACTGACGGCTACCTTTATGTCAACCGCGGGACAATCAATCTTGAGTTAGGCGGCAAAACAGTTGCCAAATTCCTCAGCCGCGAAGACGGAGGAACACTGAACCATAAGCTCAGTTTCATTGAAGAGGAATACCTCAAAGACGCTAAAGTACATTTGTACAAAGTCAATGACAGCCATACAGATGATTTCATGCGTTGCGTAAAATCCCGCACAAAACCGGTCGCGCATGAAATGATCGGTGGGCATACGGTCATTGCGACACATCTCATGAATCTGGCTTATTACCACCGCCAGGCTATGAAATGGAACCCAAAGAAATACACTTTTGCCGACGGCACAGGTGATGTCAAATGGCTGACGGGCTCACGGCGTGATTACAAAAAGGCAGTTCTTTAGAGTTAGCTTTATGCCGAATCAAAAAGACATGAGGAAAATCGCCATTGAAGACGACCTCCAAATGCTGAAAGACTTAGGACTCGAAACGGTATAAAAAGAAACCACG
>CALKKA010000123.1 GCA_937995495.1 uncultured Phycisphaerae bacterium | reverse complement strand
TTGGGGCCAGTGTTTATGTTCAAGAAAATACTGTTTGATCGCAGAAAAAATCCCGATTTGGTTAACCACTGCCTCATGCCGCAGAAATTGTCCGTCCAATGCCCAGTAATATCCCACTTGTTGCGTCGCCAGCCAGTCAATAACGCTTTGGACATTCAGCCCTTTGATCCAGACATATTTCAAGCTGTAGCGGGGCAATTGTTCGCCTTTTTGGACCTGCTGCGAATAATGATCGAACCGTTTATCCACAAGCGTTGCCAGCCGTTGCGGATTCGACGGAAGGCTTAACCACAGTCCGATCACCGCCAGTCGATTCATCACAGGTTGATTGATAAAAAACCGTTGGGGCCGATACCCCAGTCCTTGCTGCAGTGCTGTCATTGAGTCATGCGAAATCCGTGTGTTCCCGGAATCGTTGACTTCATACATAAGCCCGGCCAGATTTTTGGCCATCAGCTTTTCGCGTGTGAGAATTCCGGGCCAATTCCCCGGCCATTGCGGATCAATAGCTAAAAACGCCTGCTCGGTCTGTGTAAGGATATTGGGATCATCACACAGATTGATCATGAACGCCTCCAATGCCCGGGCCCCCATCAACTCCAGATGAAAGGCCCCGGCCTGATCGAACAGGGTTTCCTGCTGGTACAGATGCTGTGCCATTCGCGGCAGGGTCAGCAGTTTCGAGAGGGCCTGCTGCGGATCTCCGGTGAATAAATCCCGGTTGGCCGAGCGGATCAGTAACTGTGTCCATCCCTTCATCTGGTTGATCCGTTTCAACTGCGGTTCCATCGAATCCAGATTCTTGGGGATATCAAAGCGGCACTGTTTGATGCCGGAAGCCTCAATGATCAACTGGATAGCCGACTCGAACTCTGAGATCCAGGCATCCAGCGATGGATAAACGTCCGGACTCCATGATGTCCAGAGCGTTGTTTTTTTCATCTGTTCATCGGTGTAGTTCAGATAAAAAACTGTCTCGCCGTATTCGTCGAATATCAATTCATATCGATCGGCGGCATTCTCGAAATCGCCCGGCAGATGATCCCGCTCAATTTCTGCAAGTTCCGCATCATACTGATAAGGTTGCCATTGGCTGCTGTCGTGTTCCGGCAGATGCACCCAACCCCAGGCACTCAATATCAGCAGCGTCAAAGTTCCCCACACCCACGGCTGAATTTTCTTCGGGACAAAAATGCCGACAACGGGGACCAGTGCAAGGCAGGCCAGCATTTTCCACGGCAACTTAAAATAAAGACCGACAAAAAAAAGCATCCCGAAAAATAAAATGCTGCACCACCGAAGGGCAACCAGAAACCACTTCCAGGCCTTGTAAATGCCTCTGGCAAAATCTGTTATGCGGCGAATGTCCAGGGCGGCCCCCATCAACGAAATGCTATTCCATGCGGACTTTAACGACAATCTTTTTAACCTTCTCCGAGGTACTTCCTATACGCCTGCAGGGCATGTGGGGTTCATTCGGCCAAAAGATCGCAAACATGCCCTGTTTCAGATGTAATTGGCTCATGGAGGGTTCGAATTTATAAAATGCCAGATCCCTTTTGCCATCGTAGAGTGTTTCTTCGGTCAGTCCTTCCAGCGGGGCAACACCGATACATTCTTCGCCAGAGACGATATACTGAATGTCTAGATACCTGCGGTGGATTTCAAGACGCCCCTCTTCGGCTGGCTTGGTCTCATACTCATCGACGATATAAAACAGGTTCTCACCGTCCACCTTATACTCACCTGGTGTCGCGTTGCGAACAGGGTCCTCATTTAACAGGGCTAGGCCGATAGAAATCCGTTTGCCGAGCCCCGTATATATCAACGCACTGTCAAGTTGATCAAGTATCATTTGTCGCCTTTCAATAAGAGTTGCTTAACAACCTTAAACCAAGATGATTGAATCCATGAGATTTCTGGGGTTGGAAGGATGGCCGTTGCCTCCCATCCGGAGTCTTGAAGGGCGTACTTCATCGCATCCCGTCCAAAAGAGTTGGTTGTGTGAATGATAACCGGACAAACGGCTTTCTGGGTCTCTAGGTAGTTTGAAATATCTCTTCCTGTGCCCGGATCGCTCATTTGTCCTTTTATAATTCGGTCAGGGCCTAAATCGTGATCCAAACAAATGAGACGTGTTTTCTCGAGGTTGACTTTAAGCCAATCCAGCATTTCCGGTGTATTGTCAAAGAATATAATATCGTAGCCAGAGAAATCAGCAGATAAGAGCTTCTCCATTTCTGAAATTCGTTCTAACTCATCTTCCAATATCAGGATGAACTTTTTCATCAAAATCTTTCTGCTGAATTCGCACCGAACATGCAGTGTAACTCTTAGTTCATCGGGTTAGACTTCTGGAAGTTGATGAGTGCGTCATGAAGCTCCGGCTTCTCGACAAGAATTCGATATTGAAGCATTCTAAAAAAGGTCGAAAAGTCTTTCCATTCAGAGATAAAGGATTCCGGTCCGGTGACGATCTCAACGGCTTCGTTAATTCCGGCTTTCACATAATCGGCAAGCGGCTTATTCGCCAGCTCGTTGTTTAGTGCCTCAATGATCTGCTTGAATTCCCCTTTTTCCAGCCATGTTCCTTTGCAATCAGGGCAATAGTTAATCATTACACCCGTTTTGTCATAATCCACCGCGACCATGTTCTGGTTGCATTTTGGGCAGGCTAAATTCCGGGGTTCTGACGCGAAGCGATCTTCATGCTTCCATATCTCAAAGTCCATCCAGTTTGTATCCGGTTCGGCAATGTCTTTGGCCTCTCTTAATTCGCCATCTTCAAACCAGATGCCTTTGCACTGGCCGCACTCATCGACCTTGGTATCCTCAATCGACTTTTCAGTCAGAGTGATATTACAACCCGGACATTCCATAAACGGCCCCTTTCAAATATTGATTTGTGTTAATTCGTGTCCATTCGTGGTTCAGGACTACAAATCCAGCTTTTCACGCAGGTATGCTTTGATCTGATCGACGTTGACCCGTGTCTGTTCCATGCTGTCCCGTTCACGGACGGTGACGGTGTTGTCTTCTTTGGTCTGTCCATCGACGGTCAGGCAGTAGGGCGTGCCCGCTTCGTCCTGCCGGCGGTAGCGTCGGCCGACGGCACCTTTCTGGTCGTAGAAGCAGGAGAAACTGCCTTTGAGGTCGTCATAAATCTTTGTCGCGATCTCCGGCATGCCGTCCTTTTTCACCAGCGGGAAGATGGCTGCCTTGATCGGGGCCAGGTGCGGATGGAAGCGCAGGACGCTTCGCGTGTCGCCCTTGACCTCTTCTTCATCGTAGGCATCGACCAGAAACGCCAGCGTGCTTCGGTCCACACCTGCTGACGGCTCGATGACATACGGAA
>CALKKA010000122.1 GCA_937995495.1 uncultured Phycisphaerae bacterium | reverse complement strand
AGAAGTTTCACTGGTCAAATTAAACAGAATTGACACATACTCTTCGTAGTGCAAACCATTGTGGGGTCTGGGCGGAGCTGCATTGATCGAAAAGGTGTTGTGCGGCGTAAATCCAAGAGGATGGCCTCCAGGCAGCATGGCATTTCTACCATTTGGGCCTGAAAAAGCGACGCCATTAGATTGATCTTCGATGCTGTTAAATGTCATCAGGTCATTTTTCATGAAAAAGATCCGTCCCAAGACTCCGTCACTGTCACAGTTATTGGTAAAAGTAAACAGTGCTTGATCCTCACCTAACACGTCTGTCACATCCATCTTAAATGCATCCGGACACAGACCCAGATCGCCCCCTGTGATTTGACCAAAGATGTATAACTTTGCGCTGGCCGACATGCCCACAACACAGACACACAGGGCACAGACCGCCAGCGTACGAAACAATTTTATTTCGGAGCGAGTTTTCATTACGATTCTCCTTTTCAAAACCTCTTGTCCTGTCGTGACGATCATCACCCGTAGTGATGACGCCGCCGTTCACACGGCACACGATCTTTGGGTTTGAAAAAATGATCTACGCGATGCGCAAGTCCCAAAGAGCCTCTTTCCAACTCGCTCCAAACAAAGCTCTTTATTCCTCGTAATCCTCTGAAGTGACCGGTCTCTTCCATCTACTGCGCGCAAAAAACCGGACTCTATTCTATTCTTTCCGAATCCTCACAGCGGACGAAACAAGTCCGTGAAATGAAACGCTATCTTTCCTTCTATCTCCCCAAGTTGATAGTCCGAATATATCCTAAGGGATGAATAATGTCAAGTAAAAAATCCCCTAAACTAACATTTTTTCGGACCCCTTGAAAAACGCATGTTATTGGCGTTTTAACGCGGATTTAATGAGAAGGGATTGACCACATAAAATAGGTGTTAATCGGTTTTTTTATGGGAACTTATCAAAGATTTATTGAGTTGAAAAAACGGAGAGGGGGGGATTCGAACCCCCGGTACTCTGACGAGCACACTGGTTTTCGAAACCAGCTCGATAAGCCACTCCGACACCTCTCCATTATGTTATCCATGCCACTAGAGCTTATACTTTACTGCTTCTGTGCGGCGATGCAGGGTCTCACTCGACAGTTTCGACCTTCCACGCGACTTTTATGACCCTTAAGGATCTTACTTGAGCCGCAACCATTTCGGCCGCCATACCTTACGCAACCGCTCGGTAAAACGCAATCCCATTTTCTGTGTATTGGGATGAAAATCCTTCTTGTAAAGTTCTGGAGTGGAATGAGATCGAGGTTTTCTGCCGAAAACGGTCAACAGCAACCCCGCCCCGAAACCAAGCCGACTTGATTTATGGACGGATTTTAATCGATTCATCGTATGAACGCCCTGTTTGTGGCTTCCATCAGAGATTCGCCCTGCAAGTGTTCGATTGAGGATTCAGGCCAAAGCTGTTTGCGTTCCAGCACCTTGGGCCTGGAATCGTAATATCGCTGCACTGCACCAGTGCCGCCCTCGGCCTGTCCGGCAGTATGATAGCTGCCATCCAGCAGCCAGCGGCTGAACGCATCGTCAAATTCGGCCGGGTAGATCAGAGCCGTTACATACGAGTCGCCGTTATGGGCCAGATGCACCTTGCAGCGCGCCGGGGGAAGCTGTTCATTGGCCCAAGCGGTTAAACGCTTGAAATCAGACTTTGCAGTTGCCTCGTCAGCGGCGTAAAAAAACATGCCTGCTTCAAGCTGAAAGGTTTCCTTGTTAATGCCCTTCAACTCCATGGTGCCGTCAGGGTTGGCGCGGTGGACTCTGTAGACCTGCACATCAGAAAACCGCTCGCTTTCGAGAAGTTCAGCGACCTCTTCGGCGACATACCCCACACCGCAATGGTCGCCAAAATCAACGACATACAGCCCTCTATATTGATTTGCGTTCTCAACTTCAGGCAATTTCATGGACTTAACTCACTTTCAGTTTTGCGAATCTTCTTTTTCCGACCTGTATCACCATGCCGTCGGCGGGGGCGATTTCCTGTGAGGGATTGGCGATCTTTTCGTCGTTGACCTTCACCCCGCCCTGCTTGCACATGCGTTTGGCCTCGCCTCCGGAAGCCACGAGGTTGCAGTGCGTCAGCAGTTTGCTGGCCATGATCGGCTCAAGGGCTATTTCAACCTCCGGCATATCATCCGGAAGCTGGTTCTGGGCGAACACCTTCTCGAATTCGGCTGCGGCGGCATCTGCGGCACCGGCATCATAAAACTGTTCGACGATAATCTTGCCGAGTTTGACCTTAGCCTGTTTCGGGTGCGTTTTCGATGCATCACACAAAACAGCGATTTCATCGGCCGGGATATCTGTCAGCAGGGTGAAGTAGTTTTCCATCAGTTCGTCGGGAATGCTCATGGTTTTTCCGAACATGTCGGACGGGGCATCGGTCACACCGATATAGTTGCCCTTGGACTTGGACATCTTCTGCACCCCGTCAAGTCCGACCAGGATCGGCATGGTGATGACGATCTGGGGCTTCTGGTCGTCCAGCCGCTGTAAGTCGCGGCCGACGAGGTTGTTATATGTCTGGTCCGTGCCGCCAAGTTCAACATCGCTTTTAATAGCGACCGAGTCATGGCCCTGCATCAGCGGATACAAAAACTCGTGGACACCGATGGGGTCACCTTTTTTGTAGCGGATTTCAAAGGTGTCCCGCTCCAGCATCCGGGCGACGGTGGTCGAGGCAGTTAGCTTGATCACATCGGCCAGTTTCATATCAGCCAGCCACTCGCTGTTGTAGCGGACCTCGACCTTTTCCGGCGACATATCCAGGATCTTGCCGGCCTGGTCAAAGTAGGTCTGGGCATTTTGATTGATGTCTTCCGGCGTCAGCATCGGGCGTGTGGTATTTTGACCCGTCGGGTCGCCGATGCGGGCGGTGTAATCACCGATGATCAGGATGGCCTTATGGCCCAGATCCTGAAACTGACGCAGTTTGCGTAATACCACCGTGTGGCCGAGGTGAATATCTGGAGCCGTGGGGTCCATGCCAAGCTTGGCGCGGAGTTGGGTGCCCTTTTCAGCGGCCTCAGCAAGACGTGCGGTCAGTTCTTCCTCGCGAAAAACCTCCACCGTGCCCCGTTTAAGCAGGTTTACCTGTTCTGCAATGTCCATAAGCAACTATTCCTGTGTATTAGCGTATTCCTTAAAAGCGGTGATTATACCAACTAATCATCACACAGGCAAGATGCCTTTGCTTGGGGAGATAGGGAGTTAGTTAATGATTTGATTTCGTGTCGATTTAGCTCTTTTTGTTTCCGCCGGAAGACGTAAGGATTGTTTTCGGGGTTTTGTATGGCCACGGGATTTATCGTGTTGTTTCATAATCCCAACTCCTGATTAAAGTCACGGTTTTTACTCCATTGTTAACTTGATCGCAGTTGTTAAGTTTCTACGTAAAGAAGCGCACTTTGTTCACCTCTATATTTCAAGGCGGGAATTGCCGGGAACTCTTGGAGCGTCTGTCTTGAGTGATTTATTTCAAGATCGACCGGATGGCGGACAGTGTTTTTTGGGTGGCACCCTGGTTTTGCCGGATGACGGTTTGGCCGTTGAATCCTACGCGCTTTGCGAAGTCAGGATTGATCAGGCACTGCAGCGTTTTGTCGAACAGGTCGGCCTCGTCGGTTGCCTCCATCGCTCCGTGACCGGCCAGCAGCACCTCGACGGTCTGTTTGAAGTTAAAGGTGTGCGGGCCGAAGAGCGTGCATTTGCCCAGCGCGGTCGGTTCCATCATGTCCGAACCGCCCATGGGCGTCAGTGTCCGCCCGACGAAGACAACCGTCGCCAATGAATAAAACTTTTTCAGATCGCCCATGGTGTCACCGAGGATGACTGTCGGCTTGCCGGTGGTGATGGAGTCGTTTTCTTTCAGGGCGCTGTACCGTACAAACCCGAATCCCGCCTCATCGATCAGTGCAGCCACCTCGTCAAATCGTTCGGGCTTTCGCGGCACGATCGCCAGCCGCAAGTCCTCACATCCGTTTTGCTTTTTGAGTTTGGTAAAGGTGTTGAGGATTATTTTTTCCTCACCGGGACCGGTTCCGCCGGCGACCCACAAGGGTTCCCTCAATAGATGGACCTGTTCGGCCAGCCGGTCGGCGCCTTCGACGATTCCGTCGGTCTGAGCCGTGTCGTATTTGAGCGAACGGGTCACGATGACCTTATTCTGTTCACAGCCCAAGTCGATAAACCGCTCGGCGTATTCCTCTGTCTGAGCCAACACCAGCGACACTTTGCGGAACATCGCTTTTGTAATGCCGCGAATCATTTGATATCGTGGGTAACTGCGGTCACTGAGTCGGCCGTTGATCACGACGATTGGAATGTTCTTTTCTTGTGCGATCGAGGCCATATTGGGCCAGACCTCCAGCTCCATCAGGAGGATGATCGATGGTTTGATCCGTTTGAAGGCCCGTTTCATGATCCCTGAGAAATCAAACGGGAAACAGAACACCGTATAGTCCTTTTTATAAAGAGCCTTGGTGCGGGCTCGACCGGTATCGGTGGTCGAGGAGATCACAATCTCATATTCAGGCATCTGCCGGGTTATCTGCTCGACGAGCGTTCGGGTGGCGTTGACCTCACCGACGCTGACGGCGTGTATCCAGATGCAGGGTTTGTCCGGCGTTCTGCGTCTGATATGTCCCCGCCGCTGTTTCCATCCGCCGCGATAACGGTTCTGGAACAGTCGC
>CALKKA010000121.1 GCA_937995495.1 uncultured Phycisphaerae bacterium | reverse complement strand
CCGGGGATACTGTTTTGGATGATTTCTTTGCGCCTGTCTTCGTCAATATTACCGGCGATGAATTCGCCGTAGGCCTGAAAGGCCGAAACAATGTCCAGCGCCTTCCCCTGGCAGCAGCCGGCCCGGATGGTGCCGCCGTAGACCATAATGGCCGGGCGGTTGAGCCGCCCCATGGCGATGAGGCAACCGGGCATATTTTTGTCGCAGCCGGGCAGGGAAATGTTGGCATCGTACCATTGCGCGGCCATGACGGTTTCAATGGAGTCGGCAATGATCTCACGGGACTGCAGCGAGAAGCTCATCCCCTCGGTGCCCATGGAGATCCCGTCACTGACCCCGATGGTGTTAAATCGCATGCCCACAAGTCCGGCGGCCTGGACGCCTTCCTTGACCTTTTCAGCCAGGGTATTCAGATGCATATTGCAGGGATTGCCTTCATACCAGCATGAGGCGATCCCGACCTGCGGCTTGTCCATGTCTTCTTCGGTCAGGCCCGTGGCATAGAGCATCGCCTGCGAGGCGCCCTGGGATTTGGGCTGGGTAATGCGACGGCTGTATGTGTTGAGAGGGTTCTTCATAAGTTCTTAATCCATATTAAGTTATGTTTCCAGCGCAAAGGCATTTCTCATATATACGAATAAAAAGAACGATTGACCGCTTAAAACATCCATAAATCTAAAAAAAGAGTGCTAGCAACCGAAGACCGGGAACGCAGCAAGCAAACCCTGATTAGGGGGAGAGCGGGCAAAATATTTTTTTCAATAAAATGCGGTTGACAGGTCGGAATAAGCCATTATAATGACCCGCTTTCAATGAAACCCTGGGAGTATTGTACAATTATGAAGAGTTTTTTAGCCAATAAAGAGACCGTCGAGCGTAACTGGCGTGTGATTGATGCCGATGGAGCCGTTCTGGGCCGTCTGGCGGTCAAAGTCGCCATGACCCTGATGGGCAAGGATAAGCCGACCTACACCCCCCATGTCGATACCGGCGATTTTGTGATCGTCGTCAACGCCGACAAGGTTCGTCTTACCGGCAATAAGGCCGACACCAAGGAATACCAGCGTTACAGCGGCTATCCAGGCGGCCAGAAGATCATCCCTTATCAGCAAATGATCGAACGCCATCCCGAACGCGTTGTCGAGATGGCCGTCAAACGCATGCTGCCCAAGAACACACTGGGCGCGCATATGTACAAAAAGCTGAAAGTGTACCGCGGTCCCGAACACGACCACGCCGCTCAGCAGCCGCAAATAATGGAACTGTAAACTGAATACGGAATAGCACATGACCGAAATACAGAACGAAAGTCCTTTGATCGATCCAAGCGTTGTCGACGCACCCGTCGCAGCTCCCATTGATCTTCCCAAACCCGCGAAGCCGGATATGGGCGGATTCATCTGTGGAACCGGCCGTCGTAAAAGCAGCGTCGCCCGCGTCCGCGTCAAACCTGGCAGCGGCCAACTGATGATCAATAAGCAGCAAGTGCACGAGTACTTCAGCCAGGAAAAGGACCGCAACGCGGTTTCCGCTCCCCTGAAAGCCACCGAAACATCTGGCAGCCTGGATGTGTTTGTCAATGTCAAAGGCGGCGGCACCACCGGCCAGGCTGGAGCCACCATGCTGGGCATCGCCCGTGCGTTGAAGAACTACGACCCCAACCTGATGAAGCAGCTTCGTGATGGCGGATACCTCACCCGTGACAGCCGTATGGTCGAGCGGAAGAAACCCGGTAAGCCCGGTGCACGCAAGAGCTTCCAGTTCTCGAAACGCTAACGAAAAAATACAGAAGACTTTCAAGCCGTCGGGTTCAAGCGAACTCGGCGGCTTTTTTTGTACCTTACGAAGTGAACGGACACTGTTTGAAATGAAGTAATGAATCAAATTCACAAAATAAAAGGATCGCTTTTAATTCTTGCCTCGTCAGTCATGTTCAGCGTGATGACATGCCTGGTTAAGACGATTTCGACGGTCAATGTCTTTAGGACCACATTCATACGGTTTGCGATCGGTCTCTTGATTCTTTGTGTCCTGGTGTCAACAACCCAAATCCGGCTACGATTCACCAATTGGCGGCTGTTACTTCTAAATGGTGTGCTCAGCTGTTTCGGCATCACGATTACGTATTTAGTCATTGTCAAAATAGGTGTCAGCAAAAGCACGGTCATCCTCTATTCGTACCCGGTGTTTGCGAGTTTGTGCGGCGCATACTTTCTGAAAGAACATCTAAGATGGGAAAATTTTGCCGCTTTGGCTGCCGCTGTTATTGGATTGTACCTTCATGTTACACGAGTCAACGGCCTTGAAGGATTTTTCCACATTGGCCTCTACGAGTGTGTTGCTTTGGCAGGAATGATGATATATGCATTGTTTGCGGTCATTATTCGTAAACTGCATGAAACTGAAACGTCATATGAAATTTTCTTCGCACAGTGTGCCATCGGGGTCGCGTTATTGATAGTTCCCGCCCATATTGGAAGCGTTACGATTGGATGGCTCGAAGTTCTAATTTTGTTAGCGATTGGGGTACTGGCGACATGTGGGCAACTCACAATGACACAGGGATTCCGATATCTTCCGGTAAAAGTGGCATCATTGCTTACGATGTCACAGTTGATTTTCAATTACACCGCCGGGATCATCATCTTTGATGAGTCATTAACGGCCCGGGCCTTTGTGGGATCGACCCTGATCTTTGCGGCATGTTTTACGGCGTTGTTAGCTGGAGAAAAGACTTGATTATTCGTGCCAGTTCCTTCAAACTGATATGATAAAGTTCAGAAAGAAAGAATGAATGACAGAAGTCATTTTAGGAGTTTAGCATGATACGCGTTGCAATCATCGGAGCCAGCGGTTACACAGGTGTTGAGTCTATCGAGATCATCTTGCGGCACCCGCAGGCAGAAGTCACCTACCTGACCGCGCTGCCGGAAGAGTGCGGCCATGTTGCCGATACTTTCGGTCAACTTGCCGGACGGCTGGATAGGATGATCGAGCCGCTGGACCTGGACATGTTGGCCTCGAAAGCCGATGTTGCCCTGTGCTGCCTGCCGCACAAAGTCTCCATGGGCTTCGTCCCGAAACTGCTCGCTACGGGCGTCAAAGTCATTGATTTCAGCGCTGACTACCGGATCAAGGATGTCGCTGTCTATGAAAAGTTCTACCAACCGCATACCGATCAGGACAATCTGGCAAAGGCCGCTTATGGCCTGCCGGAACTGTTTCGGGATGAGATTAAAGGCGCCAGCCTGGTCGCCAATCCCGGCTGTTATCCGACAGGAGCCTCGCTGGCGCTGGCTCCGTTGCTGAAAAATGGACTGATCGAAGCCAGCGGGATTGTCGTCAGTTCTGTCACTGGTGTTTCCGGCGGCGGCAAAACCCCATCCCCGCTCTTCCATTTCCCCTATATGAACGAAAATATCTATCCCTACGGTGTGGGCGTCCATCGGCACATGCCGGAGATGGAGCAGGTCGCCTCATCGGTCGCCGGAAAACCCGTCGAATTGTTGTTTCAGCCCCATGTCGGCCCGTTCGACCGGGGGATCGTTTCCAGTACCTACTCAGACCCCACACAGGATCTATCCTCCGACCAGCTAATGGACTTATATAGCGATTTCTATACAGATGAACCCTTTGTGCAGGTGGTTTCAAAGCCCCCGGCGATTAAGAATGTCGCCAAAACAAACTATTGCCATGTCTTCCCAACCGTTGCAAAAGGCAAAGTCGTCGTGTTTTCGGTCATTGATAACCTGATCAAAGGTGCATCCGGTCAAGCCATCCAAAATATGAATATCTTATTCGAGTTGCCCGAAATTATGGGACTTGAATAAGAGCTCTGAAATCACAAAAAAGGCGTGATAAACCACAATTTTGTTTTTTTTAGGCGGATTTTGGCTTGTTTTCATCAATAATGTTCATTATTATTCTGTGAAGTCGCCGATAATAGCCGAAAGTGTCTGGAATTTGTGTTGAGATGCGGGATTCTTAGGGTTACGGCGCATAGAAACGGGAGCGGCATCGGACAGTTATGACCTGGTATTGGGAAAGGAGTCTAGCTTATGCTTGGAATCGAGGATAAAGGAGTTTTAACAGCATACCTTTTGTGCATCGCAAGTACACTTCTCTGTGTCATCTATGGGCTCATCAACTGGAATAGGGGCGACGAAGAAGTCCAACCGGATGATGTGAAGTGGGCGGCAGAGGAGAAAAAAGTCGAGGAAGAAATTTAACGAATTCCGTTACGAATGGATTTCCTGTCTCAAATCAGGGAGGATAGTTATGTTAGAACAGAGTGTGGGTGCTTTAGATATTGTCGTTGTACTGATCTATCTGCTGGTCGTTGTGTACCTTGGCATGCTGGGTTACATGCGCACCAAAAGCGCGACCGACTATTTAATCGCCGGGCGCCAGGTCCATCCATTTGTGATGGCGATGAGTTATGGAGCCACCTTTATTTCCACCAGTGCGATCGTTGGTTTCGGGGGTGTGGCCGGCTTGTTCGGGATGGACCTGTTGTGGCTGACATTCCTGAATATCTTTGTGGGTATTTTTATTGCGTTCGTTTTCCTGGCGCCGCGTGCCCGTCGGATGGGGCACCATCTGGATGCACACACATTCCCGGAATTTTTGGCGCGTCGTTTTGAGAGCAAGTTTTTACAGATCTTTGCAGGTCTCGTTATTTTTCTGTTTATCCCGCTCTATGCCGCGGCGGTGCTGATCGGTGGAAGCCAGTTTATCGCGGTTCAGTTCGGTGTTCCTTATGAAACAGCCCTTTTGGTGTTCAGTGTGATTATTGCGGCCTATGTGGTCGTTGGCGGTCTAAAGGGTGTGATGTACAGCGATGCTCTGCAGGGGACGATCATGTTCGTTGGCATGCTGATCCTGCTGATCTTTACCTATCAGAAAGTCGGCGGCATCACAGCCGGCCATGAAAAGCTGACGGCAATGGCGGGACTCGTTCCCGGTAAACTGAAAGCGATCGGTCATACAGGATGGACGGCGATGCCGCCATTCGGCTTTGGAGATATTAAATATAACCTGTGGTGGCTGGTGATCCCGACGATTACGCTGGGTGTGGGAATTGGTGTCTTGGCACAACCGCAGTTGGTCGTTCGTTTTATGACCGTTAAAAGCAAACGGGAGCTGAACCGTGCGGTCTTGATCGGCGGCGTCTTTATCCTGGTGATGACCGGTGTGGCGTTTGTGGTGGGGGCACTGTCAAATGTGTTCTTTGCCGAACAGGGTCCGCGGCTGAAAGGTCGCGTGGTCAATGTCATTGACGCCGAAAAACAGCAGGCCGTCATGCAGATCATGACACAGGACGAAGCGGGTCAGTGGATCGATGTTGAAGGCAAGATGGCCCCCGTGCTGCTCGATGGCGAAATCGCTGGCCAGGCAGAAGTTGAGGGCGAGACGGTTGATGTGGTTCAGGGCGGCAGTATCTCGATCGTGATCGCCAAGGGCGACTCGGGCAAGATTATTCCAACCTACATTAAAATAGCACTTCCCAAATGGTTTGGTCTATTATTCCTGCTGACATTGTTGGCGGCGGCCATGAGTACGCTGTCCAGCCAGTTCCATACGGTGGGCACCAGTGTCGGCCGTGATATGTGGGAGCAGTTTACCGGAAAGCATGGACACACGATGCTGGTCACCCGAGTGGGGATTGTTATCGGGATTATCTATGCCGTCCTGTTGAGTTACTACTGGCAGGAAAGCACGGTCATTCCCCGTGCGACGGCAATCTTCTTCGGGCTGTGTGCGTCGGCCTTTTTACCGGCGTTTATTGGTGCCTTGTATTGGAAACGCATGACACGGGCGGGCGCGGTGTGGTCGTGTTTAATCGGGTTTGTGATTACCGCATTCTGGCTGCTGTTGGTTAAATCCAAGGAGGCGGCGGCGATCGGACTCGTTCAAAAACTGACGGACGGCCAAACCAGCATTCTGGCCGGCAAGCCCAACTGGGATTGGGTCGATCCGATTTGTATTGCATTTCCGATCTCGATATTGGTGGCGATCGTTGTCAGCTTGATGACGAAACCCCCGTCACAGGACCATTTGGACAAATGCTTCAACAAGTAGTGTTGTGGCAGACAATATTATCAACAGGTACTTTTTTAGGAGAACAGATGATGGTAGGGAAAATGACGAAAAGTTTGGTTTTGTTGGCGGTGATGGCCGGCATTGCGTCGGTCGCAATGGCTGCAGAAACGGCGGCTCCTGTCGGTGGAGATTATTTACAGCAAGAACCGGCACCTCACTTCCATGAAGTCAATACCGATTTCATGGACAAGTTCCACAATCCGATGGAAGGTGTCAAAATGGGTTTAGATGTGCGTTTAAGAGAAATCTATGCTAGAAATATCTTTTCCTTAAATGACTCATTTGGAGATGGTGCTGGGTGGGGGACAGGTGAAGGCAATTGGAACAATTATCACTGGCAGCGCTATCGGACACGATGGTCCACCAAGTGGGCGATTGACGAAGACATCGACTTCAATACGCGACTGACATGGGAGTTTTGGGGACATGTGGCACCGGACGAGTCATTCTCTTCATTCTTGAATGAGAAAAGTTATGACTTTGATGAAGCCATCTTTGACCACATGAATATTCAGATCCGCAATGCGTTTGATATGCCGCTGACATTGACGATTGGTCGCCAGGACATCATCTTGGGTACCGGATGGCTCATACTGGACGGCTCTCCAGCGGACGGTTCCCGGACGATCTACTTCGATGCGGTTCGCGCCACCTATGATCTCAGCGAGACCAGCAGGATGGACTTGATCTATGTTCAGCAATATGATGATGAAGCCAAATGGCTCAAGCCCTTCAATCATGGTGCTGTCGATGATCGTCGCCATACGACCCAGTATCAAGATGAAAGAGCGGCTATCGCTTATTGGCACAATAAACTGACTGATATTCACAACAATGAACTCTACTACATTTATAAGAATGAAGAAAATTCTGATTATGCAAAAAGCATTGGAAGAAAAGGCAACGATGCAGATATTCATACGATGGGTACGCGTTTCTTTGGAAATCTGGATGACAACTGGAGTTATACCGCTGAAATCGCCAAGCAGTGGGGTGACCGTAACGGCAACAGTTTGCGGGCTTTGGGCGGCAACAGTAAGATGACCTATGCATTCCATAATGATATAAAACAGGAAATCCATTTCGGGTATGAATATATGTCCGGCGACGACCCGGATACCAGCGCCGATGAGCAGTTTGATTCCTTGTGGGGTGACTGGCCGCAGTCTCAGCGCGGGGGTGACCTGCAGTCTTATATGTTTACATTTGAAGGGGATGGTATTGGCAATGTAGTCAATATTCACCGCTTTGGGATTGGTCACAGCTTCAAGCCTGCAAAGGATTGGACACTCCTGACGGACTACAACGCACTGTGGGCGGATGAGAATAGTCTGCCAGCCGGGAAGAACCCCTCGGGAGCTCCGGCCCTATCCGGTAGTGGTAATTTCCGTGGTCATATGCTGACAGGTCTTTTGACCTATCAGTGCTGCAAGAACTTTAGAACTCAGTTTCTTGTGGACTATTTCATTCCGGGCGGCTTCTACGAAAGCCCCAGTGGCGACGACGCACTCTTTGCCCGTGTGAATATGGAATGGACATTCTAAAATAGGAAAATGCTCTTGTGGAGCTTTTTTGATCTCTGACAGGCCCGGCGGTATTCCGTCGGGCCTGTCTTTTTTATGATCTGTCTTATGTGGGCATCTCCATTGTTTCTGCACGCAAGAACGCTTTGTTTTTACAGTCGTTTTTTTTTACAATTTCACCCTCCATCCTTGACCCAAATGTCCTAATGCGGTACTCTCTATGTCCTGTATAAGATGGCATTTTGAATAGATAGTGACAGAAAAGGGCATCAATGGCAAAAAAAGTAATCCTCAAGAAATCATTTCTTTCCGGCAATGAAGC
>CALKKA010000120.1 GCA_937995495.1 uncultured Phycisphaerae bacterium | reverse complement strand
GGTGATGAAAAAAGGGGGCAAGTCTCCCACACGTGAAGTGGGTTCTTTTGTGACCGATCCGAAAACGCTGAATAAACGCATGCACAACAAGCTGATGGTTGTGGACGGGCGGATCGGCATTATAGGCGGTCGCAATATTGAAAATGCCTACTACGATTATGACAGCGGTATTTGCTTTAAAGATCTGGATCTTTTGGTGTTAGGGCCGGAAGCGGGAGATATGGTTAAGTCGTTCAACAAGTATTGGGAACACAAACTGACCAAACCCGTTCTGGAACTTCCGGATATTGCGAATCAAGCACTGCGATCACAGTCTCAAAACCGTCAGCTACTTTTTGACGATCCCGGTATTTCAGATTTGAAGGCACACTGTCAAATAGCCGATTCCTATTCCATTGTATCGAAACAACCGGCCATGGATCTATATCGGGTCGACCAGGTTGAATATGTGGCTGACTGGCCTGAAAAGAGGAATCCTTTGGACACAGAAGACCGATGGAACAGTACGCGGCGTGTCGAGGAGTTAGTGACAGGGGCAAAGAACGAGATCCTTATGCAGACGCCGTATCTGATCCAGGATCGAAAAGGAATTAAAGATTTTAAGACGCTGCGTAAAGAAAATCCCGATTTAAGGATTGCCCTGTCAACGAACAGTCTGGCCTCAACCGATATGTTTTATGTGTATGCCATGTGCTTTAAGCAGCGGCAGTTTTACCTTGAAACCGCAGGGGCCCACATGTATGAGTTTAAGCCGACGCCGGGCGACGTGCTAACAATGGTTCCCCGATTCCCGCAGTTGGCCCGAGAATTAAATGATGTTGACCCGTATGAAACCTCGGAAGCCGTCTTGCCGGTCAATGCCAAAAAACCTCGAATGATTCTTCATGGTAAATTTTTCGTTGTGGATAAACATATTTCGTTTGTGGGATCACACAATTTTGATCCTCGTGCCAAGAACTTAAATACAGAAAGCGCGGTTATTATCTGGGATGATGATCTTGCTGATGCACTTGAGCAGATCTTTGACCGTGATACAGCGGCTCAAAACAGCTGGGTGGTTGCCAGACGCCAAAAGATCCCGCTTGTCGGAAATGTCAGTGAGTTGATTGCCGCGATATCCAGCAGTTTGCCGTTTTTTGATATCTGGCCGTTTGAGTACAGCACCAATTTCGAGCTTCGCGAAGGTTTCGAGCCACTTCCGCCTGATCATCCAGATTTCTATGAGCATTATAAAGATGTCGGCGTCTTTCCCAAGATGGGCCTTTCATATCAAAACCTGGGGACCCGCTTTGTTAAGGCCTTCGGCGGTTTATTCAGGGACATCATGTAGAACGAGTGGATATTGCTGCTTGGCATCAGAATCGTGCAGATATACTCGCTGTTCAAAACCAAAGAAGATTTTCTCTCCGGTCTGTGGTATCCATCGGTTATAATGCCCGCCCTATGAGTTTAAAGAGATTCGGACAATTCGGAATCGGGTTGGTGTTTGCGACGACGATCTTTCTGGCGGCTTTTTTACTGTTTCAAGTGCAACCCCTGATCGGGCGGTTCCTGCTGCCGTGGTTTGGTGGCAGTCCGGAGGTGTGGACATCTTGCATGTTGTTCTTTCAGGTTTTTTTGCTGGCGGGGTACGCCTATGCGCATTTGCTGATACGCATAAAGCCGACCAAACTGCAGGCCGTCATCCATCTCGGACTTCTTGCTGCGGCATTAGTTTTCTTGCCGATCTTTCCCAAGGGAAGTTTAAAACCGACCGCGGGAGGGCATCCGGTGAGTCAGATATTACTGATCTGTTCGTTGACCGTGGGGGTTCCTTATTTGCTGTTGTCTGCGACTTCGCCTCTGATTCAAGCCTGGTTTTCGCGAGCATTTCCCCGCCGCAATCCCTATCGGCTGTATGCCCTGTCCAACACCGGCTCCCTGTTGGCGCTGGCCAGCTTCCCGTTTGTATTTGAGCCGTTGATGTCGCGTATTCAGACGGCTTATCTTTGGTCCGTGGTCTTTGCTGTCTTTGCCGTTTTATGTGCCGCGACAGCATGGTTGGGGGGAAGTTATTCCGGCCCGGCTTACTCGACGATCAATCCCAATACAGAGGAGCGATCCTCAAAGCAGTCTGTGTCAGCGTGGTGGTTGTGGCTGGCACTGCCGGCAGCGGCTTCGGTCCAGCTGCTGGCGGTCACCAATAAGATCACACAGGATATCGCGGTCATTCCTTTTTTATGGGTACTGCCGCTGGGCCTCTATCTTCTCTCATTCATTATTTGCTTCGAACACCAGCGGTGGTACAAACGCCGACTGTTTATACCCTTATTTATCCTGGGTATTGCCGGTGTCATCTACGCTCGTATGACAGAGCAGAGCATTTTGAATATCCGTATGCTGATTGGGCTGTATGTGTTTATGCTGTTTAGCTGCTGCATGGTCTGTCATGGTGAGTTGTATCGCTTGCGGCCTTCGTCCAAACATCTGACGGGATACTACTTGATGATTGCTGCTGGCGGCGCACTGGGCGGTTTTTTCGTGGCCGTCATCTGCCCATTGATCTTCAATGTCTATATCGAACTCTATTTAGGGTTGCTGGCATGTGTCCTGTTTTTGCTATTGGCCGAGCGGGATATCCCAGCGGCTCAGGCCAAACGCCGACCCTATTGGAT
>CALKKA010000119.1 GCA_937995495.1 uncultured Phycisphaerae bacterium | reverse complement strand
GAGTAATCGGTGACCTCGATATAAGGCTTGAGGTCTTCGTACATGTCCGCATAGGGCCACGGCGCCAGCAGCAAAAAGTGCATAAAGTCCGCATTGTATTCGTAGGCCAGTTTGAGCGTTTCTTTAATTGTCTCTTTTGTTTCGCCGGGGGTGCCCAAAATCAGCGAGCTTTCAACGATCATACCGGCATCTCTTACAAGCCTCAGAGCCTCTTTGGAATCTTCAAAGGCAGTTTCTTTTTTGAACTCCTTGAGTTTCTGGTCGCTGGTGGCTTCTACGCCGAGATAGATAAACAGGATGCCCGCTTCTCTGTAACGATCCATGATGTCCGCGTCGCGAATAATGTCCTGGACGCAGGTTTCCATCAGGATGTGGATGCCGAGGTCTTTTTCTGTCAGGAGTTCGAGAATCTTTTCCCAGCGATCCCTGGAACTTGTGGGGTACTCGTCAGCGATAAAGAAGACGTTTACGCCGTAGGTGGTTGCGATGTGCTCGATCTCGTTGACAAATTTTTCGGGATCGCGGTCGCGATAGGACCCCTGCCAGAACTTGTGCTGTGAACAAAAGATGCATTTGTGAATGCAGCCCCGTGAAGAGCTGACGATCGCCACCGTTGAGTCATCGATGAAATAAAGCGGGTAATCGCTCCAGTTGACCAGGTGCCAGGCGGGGGTGAGCGAGTCAAGGTCAGCAATGAAGGGCCTGGCTTCGGTCCTGCAGATTTTTCCGTCCTGTTTGTAAGCGATGCCCTGGACCTTTGAAACATCTTTACCGCCCGTTACCGCTGTCAGCAACTCCGGTGCCGTCAGCTCGCCTTCGCCGAGGATGCAGTAGTCGACGCTGGGGCTGCCGTTTAATATTTCCTCGTAGCAGAAAGTCGGGTGTACCCCTCCGAGCAAGGTCGTTACGCCGGGCAGTTCTTCTTTGGCGATCTCTAAGACTTTGATCGCGTCATTGATGGTCGCCGTAATCGCCGTGGAGCCCACGAACCGGGCGCCGGAGTTCTGGATGCGGTCGCGTATCTGATCGTAGGTGTCAAATATTGACATCGCATCGTACAGCTCAACTTCAAAGCCGGCCTTCTCGACTTCGCCGGCGATATAAATGAATCCCAGATTGGGCCATCTTCCGGCTGATTCCACAACACCCGAATGATACGGCGGGGTTATGAGTAATACTTTATTGGTCGTTTTTGACAATTTTTAATGCCTTCAAATATTGAATAAGCCCTACAACAAAAATAACGGTAAATAGTATGTGTTTGACAATCAACAAACTTACTTGGCCATTGCCTGCTTCGACGGACCACTCGAAGCTTTTATAGGCGATCGCCCGAACCACACCGAAAACGACAATACCCGCCACACTGAGGTTCATCAACAAAAGCACCGCCTTGATCATGCTATTTCCAAAATCGGTGATGCTTTCAAACTCTAATCGTTCTTTCAGGATCGTCCAGAGCAGAATTGACCCAAAAAGCCAACCTGCCGCACTGAAGTCGTGCAAGAAATTATTTAGTAGTATCAGTAAAGCCAAAACACCCTCGGTCACAATATATTAAGGTCCGAAATGCCCCATCTTCGGAGAAAAAAGACTGACTCCCCAGAACGAAATGATCAAGAGGATCAGGCCCACTACCGCCAGCCAGGCCGACCGGGCGCCCTTCCATCCCAAAAATGAACGAATATGCAAATAAAACGCATAAAATAAAAATGCGATCAGCGACCAGGTTTCCAGGGCGTCCCAACTCCAGTAGTGGCCCCACAGTTTTTTTGCCCAGATCGCACCGGAGACCAGCATCACGGCGTGATTGATGAACCCCAAAACGATGAAACGGTAGCTGGCCACATCAAGATCATCCTGCGGCAGAATTTTCACTGTCGATTTCCATCGCGTCAATGGATTTCTTGCTAAAAGCAAGATGGCAGCGCCTGTGGAGATGGCATAACACCCAAAGGACAACCACGCGAAAATGACATGCACGGCCAGCCATGGACTGTGATAGGCCGGCGACATCGGCGTCGCTTCGCTCCACGACATCAATCCATAGCCCATCACGATAAATACAACCGGCAATAATACCAATCCAACCGCGCGATCGACCTTACCCCACTGCTCGACGATCAGATACACCACCATTACGAGCCACATGCCTGTCAGATTCAGCTCATAGGCATTGGTCACCGGCACATGATGCCCATTGATCCATCTCAAAACGATGGTCAGAGTATGCAAAACAAAGGCTGCCCAGAGCAACTTTCGAATTGATTTTAAGATCGCGGGCTTGTTCATGACGAACGCGATGAGCTGCAGGCAAAAAGAAGCCAGGTAGCCGAACACCGAAGCCCAGAACAGAATAATTTCTCCCTGCTGCATCTGGTTACCCCATTAACATTAGGAACTGTTTTACTTTTTATCTGATGAATCCATCCACTTTGCAAGCTGTCGTCTATTGCCACCCTATCACAATCTGCATAACCGGTCAAATATAAAGCGGTTATCACCTTTCGGGGGCTCTCTGGACGGGGATTGTCCATTCGGTTAACTCCGGCAGATACCGCAACAGCAGTGCGGCCAGGCCCAACCACAGCGCCACCCATACCACCGGATAACCGGGATCATTGCTGACCCGAAACGAGGCCCATTGACGCAGATCGGTAAATTCGAATTTATAACCATCGGCCGTGGTTGTCTGGTTCAATGACAGAGGCGTTCTTGTTAATGTATTCCCTTCGGCATCGGCTGTCTTGATAAAGATGACCGGCTCGGTTGAAATTGTGCCTGTTTCACTGTCACTATGCCCTGCAGGATAAAATTCCACTGTTACCCTATTTTCAAAAAAAGGCAGCGGCAGATAGTCCCGGTATTGGCGGCCCGCCGTGGAAGTAAACGTCTGCAGGGCAATAAATGAGTCGACCAAGGGTTTATCATTGTCAACTTGACGCACCACTAAATGCGGTGAGTAACCTGTCTCATCGAGGGTGAATGTCATCCCTTTATAGGTAAACGGCTGATTGACCCGAATCTTCTTTTCGGTCAAACGGTTTTCCTGTGACTGAAACTGCAGGTTTGTCTGCATCTCAACGACATGATCTGACATTTCGTATTCTACACTGACATCTTTCAAGAGCACTGAAAAGCCCTGACTCCCGGAAGGGCGCAGAGAACCGGTTGAATACCGCAGGTAGTTTTGGGGCCGATCTGTAAAGTTCTGGCCTTCGGTCAGAAGGATATACCCATCCATTCGCGTTGCGGCACTGATAAAGCCACCGGCCAGCAGGAGAATAAACGACAGATGCAGCAACAGAAAGCCCCATGTAATCATGGCCCCTGAACCCACCAACGCCTTAACCCATCCCTTTTCAGCAAAATGAATAAGGGTGCAGGTCAGGGTGTTGACGGCCAAAACACCAATCGTCACCATAAACGGTAAGGAGTGGAATACCGCAAAAAAACCTAGCGGTTTCAAGGCATTCGTCATTGAGGGGTGCTGCTGCTGCCATTGGAGGATGTCACTACGCGACAGTTGGCCCTCCTGTGGAAACAGGACACCCACTAAGGAAAAAAGGATCAGGACGGCCACCAAGACTAAGGCCAGTTTGCCGGAACTCAAATATCTGAAAAACAGTCGTATTAAGCCGTCCGAGTTCATTGCCTCTCTTTTACAGGATGTGATGGATCAATTCAAGGCTCTGGGCAGAGGTTTTATGATCACCC
>CALKKA010000118.1 GCA_937995495.1 uncultured Phycisphaerae bacterium | reverse complement strand
TCATGAAAATCACTATCGGTTGTAAAATCCAGTTCAAACGTTTCAGCAATCCACTCCGACTTTGGCGGTTTTCCCCAGTGATGCGTAAACTGAACATGCGATGTATCTTTGCCGAGGACTTCAACATCGATCTCCTGCCATTTCGGAATGGCCGGGGCCCGAAATGTAAAAAAGGATGTGACAATGCCGGACCCTTTGGGGAACTTGGCGCTGACAACATAGCGTCCATACAGAAATTTTTCCTTTGTGCGATATTCAGCCCCGGTGTAATCTTTTTTCTCTGTTTCTTGTCTCTTCAGGTGCAACCGCATCGTGCCGTCCTGGAAGGTCACATTTTCCTGAACGAACTGGGCAAGATTACTTTCCCAGGTGTGGGTCGCCTTTTCCCAGCGTGACGGGTCAAATGCATCAAAATGATCTTCCCATTCGAGAGTGAATTGAGGGTTTTCCGGAGTCTTTAGGGTGCTGCGACAGCCTTGAAAAACCATCAAACCACAAATAATTCCTGTAACCATTAAGAATCGATAAACGCTTTTCATCTGTCCATACCCATATTAAATAACCGTCTTGATTTCTATTCGGCCGCCATTATAAGGATTTTGAAAAAAGGTTAAACCCCCAATTTGTATTTCTTGCTTTCTCTACGTGTCTGCCCGCAAACTCTCTGAAACAGCCGATTCATTCGGAGTTTGCAGATGCACATCACGCTGTGGAAAGGCGATCACGATATTGGCTTCACGAAAACGACGATCGATCTCCTGATGAAGCTGACTCCTGACCCTCAGTCTGTAATCGGTATCGATGATCCAGACACGCAGTTCAAAATCAAGCGAACTTTCCCCAAACTTGAGAAACAGAACCACCGGCTCAGGCGTTTTAGCGACCTTTTCGTTTGCCTGTGCACATTCGGTCAATATTTCAAATACAAGCGGCACATCCGACCCATAGGCCACTCCCACTGGTATAATGAGTCGCACCTGACGACTGCTGAGTGTCCAATTAGTCACCTGGTTCGTTGTCAGATCCGCATTGGGGATGATCAGGTCCGCCTGATCAAACGTTCGAACGGTCGTCGCTCTGAGACCGATGTTCTTGACTTCGGCCCAAACCCCCGCGACCTCAACGATATCGCCCTGCCGGACCGGTTGTTCAAACAGCAAGATGAGACCGCTGACAAAATTATTGACAACACCCTGCAAACCAAATCCAATCCCGACGCCCAGCGCACTGATTAGGATGGTGAATTTTGTAAGGTCAAAACCGATGATCGAAATAACCAACAAAAAACCAATACATATCACAGCATAATGAATCAACCGTTCGATGGAAAGCCGGACACCCCGCTGCACCTTACGCTTACGGAGAAGGACATCAAGAAACAACTTTTGAAATAACCATGAAATAAAGAATGAACCATACAGCATGGCGATCACGACAATGACCAAGCCAACACTGATCCGCTGCGAGCCCATGTTCCAGCCAAATTCTAAACAGCCCGTTGTTGCGCTTGGGAGACTGTCAAACACCCCCCAGCTCATCAGAATTGAGGGCACTAAAATCAATCCCCATACAGCAATCCAAATAAAGTTCATTATTCGCTGAACGATCAAGTCAATATCATTACTGAAGAGGACGACCGCTTTTGGGAGCAAAGAGGAGTGAAACAGCCATTCCACGGCTCCGTGGATGATGCGTAAGAACAACATGAAGATCAGAACGATGGCGATCGACCGGGCCACTGAAACAAGCAGGTAAAAAGCCATCGCATCTTTTCCCCAGATCTCTGCAGCCAGGATGAAACCCAAAAAAACTGCACCCAATCGAAGTAACCGGGGGTAAAGATTGGGGGCTTCCTGGTGTTCCTTCTCCTGAGCCCATTTCCAACAACCAATCAGTCCACCCGCAGCAGCTAAGGCAATGAAGAGCCGGAAAAGCGGAAGGGGAAGATCGATAATCTCCATGAAACGAACGGTGACTAAGAAAATTGCTAAGCCGTAAATAAACCCTCTTTCCAAGGTCCGTGTTACCATACTCCCTGCAAGCCTGGCAAACGAAATACCCAAAATCATCAAATTCACAAATTTCCATATGAACGGAAATTCTTCATACTCATAAATCACCATGGTACTGGTACATATCAAAAACAATCCGGCTGAATATATCCGGTCTGCGATAAAGCGCCAGTGTTCGGACTCCCTGAGCACCTGACGTTTGTGATACAGGGGAATAATCAGAAGGATGAACGCTAAGAGTTCTACAAGAATGATCCAGACTAAACCATCTAAAAACGCACTTCCGGACCATAACAGACCTATCAAACTCTCCAGCGACGCCTGCCATAAATCCGATGTAAATTGAGAATAATAACGAGGTGAGAACATCGGGGGTGAGCTGTAAAAAAATGTCCCAAACCGTTTAGCGATAATCAGACTTTCTAACTCGGCATCGAAAGCATAGAGTTGCTCCTGGATATCGCCGACTTTTTCCTGCTCGGTCAGGATAGCCCCCAACTGGGGCCGGATGAGATTTAAGGCAGACGTGATCGTTTCATTGACTTCTGTGACAACCGAATGAACCTGGCTGGGAACCTCGCTTTCCAGCCAGGCAGATTGCCACTGGTCCCATTGATGCTGCTCAGTAAGCCATTGCTGTCTCCTGGTTCCAAGGCGACGAATTTCTTTTTTCAGGGGCTTGCTGATATCATTTAACTGTTCGCTCTCTTTCTCAACTCCCTGCCTTAGAACAATGAGCTTTGTGGTTCTGTAGTCACCCGATTCTTTCAGGCCTTGTAATTCGCGGGCAAGGGTTTTGATCCCGGTTTGGATCTGAATGTATTTTCTTTCAAATAAAGGCAGGTCCATCTTGTTCTGCACGTTATTTTCAAGTGCCGCCAGACGACCGGACAATTCCGCTGCCATAGGGATAATCTCGGATATGTCCGGCACCGTAACAACGTCAGCTTTCACGCTGGCGACTGGCTCTGCCAAAGAGGCCTCTTGGGCCGCTGGAGTGTTTGATGCCAACAGCAGCATGAACAGCAGCATGAAACTAAAGGTTTTCTTTACACTCATTCTCATAAACACATCCTCGGTTCTGTAATTTTGTAAATCATCAAGTCCATGCCTTTAATTCGATGCAGGACGCTTCTGGGTAAATATAAAACGCCAAGCCACATCGGGACAACTCATGTTGCCTGTCCGGTTGGATGATGGATTGATGGTGACATGGCTTTCCCCTTTCCCTATGACCAATCTGAAATATTTTTTTCGCGTTGCCGTTTGTCCTTTCGGAACCGATCTTCTACGAAAATGCTACCGCAGCCGAAAGTGGGTGTCAAGCCCTTATCGTGCGGGATTCTCTTATTGTTTCAGACGCGATCGCGCCGTGTTTTTTTAAGCCAGTTCGTCGGGATGTTCGAGGAGTTTTTTGACGAAGTCCAGGAATTGTGCGGCCTCAGCGCCGTTGATGACTTTATGGTCAACCGACAGCGTCAGGTTCATGATCTTTCGCACCACCGGTTCTTGATCGACCGGCAGCACCACATCCTGAATCGTCCCCACACCAACGATGCTCGACTGGCCGGGAATGACGATCGGGATAAACGAATCGACACTGAATGCCCCGAGATTGCTGACGCTCATGCAGCCGCCGGACAAATCCTCCAGTTGAAGTTTGCCGTCGCGGGTCCGCTCAACCAGTGTGGCAGTTTGTTCGCTGATCTGCAAGAGCGTTTTACGGCCGCAGTCTTTGACGATCGGGGCGACGACCCCTTCTGCGGTTGAGATCGCCAGGCCGATGTCAATACTGCCGGAAAGCTGGATATGCTCAGCGGCCAGTTGGCCCGTCATGATCGGATAATGCTCAATGCCCAAAGCCAACGCACGGATGATAAAATCGTTAACCGAAAATTGTGTGTTCGAATCCGCGTTCATGTCTGAGCGAAGTTCCGTCAACTTCGTCACATCGACACGGATATTCAGATAGAAGCATGGGATATTTTGCTTGGACCAGACCATTTTTTCGGCGATGATCCTTTGTGTTCGGCTCAGCGGTACGGTTGAACCCAGTTGGGGCTTTCCCGGCTGGGCCGGAATGCAGCGAGCCTGTGCCTCCGTGTCACGCAGCGTCTGCGCAACCGACACGCCCGACAATCCTGATGCCGCATCGCTAGCCGGCCAGGCCGATGGATCCACCAGAACAGCGGCCCGTACATGGCTGGCGATTTGAGCCAGATAGGTCGAGTCAAGCGATTCGTCCTTTTCGCCCAGGATCAGCAGCGGCGTATGGACGGGCACCGTCTGGCCGGCTTCGACCAGCACGGCCTTGACGACACCTTCCGCCTCTGATTCCATTTCCAGCGTCGCCTTGTCGGTTTCGATATCAAACAGGATGTCGCCGACAGCAACACGGTCGCCGGGAGAAAACCGGATATTGACCAGCGTGCCCTCTTTCATTGTCTTGCCCAGTTGGGGCAATACGATCTCAGTCGCCATGAATGTCCTCTCTAAATGCTATGAAGACAGCAATTTACCGAATAAAAAACCGTGTTGCAACCTTTTTCCGAACGGCCGACGGAGGTGGCCCAAGAGCGTCTGAAACGATGCGAAATACAATTTGAATACTTTTTTGTTCCGCATCGGTGTTTTGAGGCCTAAAAACGGACAACAATGGGGAAAAAAGTCTTTCCAAATCACCTCTATAAAGTTATAATCAGGTCAACAGGTCCGTTAGCCCGATCCAGTCTGTGCGGGTTTCAGGATTTTTGGAGGCCGGGCGGCCGGGCTGTTTGCTTGCGGCGTCAAGGGATTGAGCCAGAACCGATCAGTTGCGAACAAGCCCGAGGCAGCGATTAAAGGGTGCTGAATTGTAACGATTATCTATATTTGGGAATGAATTCATGGCAGAGTATTACAACATGCAAGAAGTAGCAGGCAAGCTTCGCAAGACAGAGGGAGAGGTTCAAGAACTTGTAAAAGAGGGCCGGTTGCGCCAATACATGGATTCAGGCAAGCCTGTATTTGAAGTCCAGGATGTCGATGCACTTGTCGAAGAGATCGTCGGGTTGGATGTCAGCTCTGTGGGCCTGTCTCCCGATGGTTCTGAAATCGATATTCAACTGGAAGAGACCGCTGAGATCCAGCTTGAACCGGATGATGACGCAGAAGAAACCGCCGCTCCAGCGGCTGGCCCCGACGATATGGAGTTGGATTTAGAGCCGGATATGCCAGGCCAGAAAGAAAGCGAAGGCGGATTTGGCCTGAGCCAGATGGGTGATTTAACGATGGCCGATACCAATGTCGGAACCGTTGGGATCAATATCCTCAGCGGAACCGGTGACGCCTATCAGCTGAGCGAAGATACCAAAGCCGAAACCAGCATGGAGGACATTGATGACCTCGAGAGCCTGGATGATGCTGACAGCAATTTGGAAAGTTTTGGCAGCGGCTCAGGACTTTTGGACCTTTCACTTCAGGCAGACGACACTTCGCTTGGCGCAGTTCTCGATGATATTCTGCCCGCAGGTGCCGAAGAAGGCGGCGGGGCGGATTTCCCGGTTGATGAAATGGGGTTAGTCGATGAAAAAGAGGATCTGCTGGGTGGGGGTGATGCAGTCGAAGAGGCGCCTGCCGAAATAACCGCTCCGATGGGCGCGGCCCCGGCCGTCATTCCAAGCATTGCTCCAGCGGTCGCTGTTGTGGATCCCAAGACCAATGTTTTTGGTATTTTGATGTTTATGCCGCTGCTGGGACTGATTCTGGGAGCCGTCGTCTTAACCGCTGCCATTCAGAATGTTGTCCCCGCGTTGATGCAACCGCTGGTGTCGACTGAGGTTGCAGGGGTCAGTTTGATCTGGGTGGTCGTTGGCGGCCTCACGGCCCTGATGCTTTTGATTTTGGCATTCTCTGCCGTCTCCGGCGGAAGCGGCGGCGCAAAGACCAAGAAAACAAAGGTCAAAAAAGAAAAGAAGGCCAAGAAAGAAAAGAAGCCTAAAAAAGAAAAGAAGCCGAAAAAGGTTAAACCGGCAAAGAAGAAAAAGAAATAAGAGGTTCAACTCCAAAAAAGTGGCCCGATTAGGATGATTTGTTATGGGCGTTGAGCTGTAGTTATTCTAAGAAAGTGCCGCTGGGGCCTCAAAAATGAAAAATTACCAAACGAACCCATTTCTTAAAAGAGGGTGACACGGTTAACGGCCCTAACGGAAGATCTGATTGACAGGCGTCTTTTCCGAAAAATTGCTTGCAATATCTCATAAGGCTTTTTAAAAATAGAGGTTATAGTTGTTTCGCAAGGAGAATCGCCAACGTTATTGGATCAGAACCAAATAAGACAATTTGCGTTGGGTGCAGGATGCCTGCCCATCCAATAGACATCACATAAAAACCGTCGTGGACGAAACAAAAAGGATTGACCCGTTGAAAAGGAGATCATCATGATCAGAAGCAGAAGTTTAATTTTGGTTTTGTGCTGTGTTGCCGTTGTCTTGATTTCAGGATGTGGAGACTCACAAAAGGTTAACGATCTAAAGGCCCAAAATCGAATCCAGCAGCAGCGCATCGAAGGCCTGGAGAATGAATTGGGTCTGTGCAGTGGCCAGCTGCAACAGAAGACTCAGGAACTGGAATCCATTTCCGGTAAGACGGGCGTGGACATGGACGCCAAGGACGCCATGATCGCAGCGCTGGAAGCAGACATCCAAAAGAAAAAAGCGCTGATCGCTCAGATGCAGACACAACTTCTGCAGGGCGGCACTCCCCTGCCGGCGGAAATGAACGTTCTGCTGCAGGACTTTGCCAAGACCAGCGATATGGTTGATTTTGATGCAGCCACCGGAATGCTCAAGTTCAAAAGTGATTTACTGTTCGACTCCGGAAGTGATAATGTAAAAGCCGGTGCCGCAGAATCCATCAAGGCGCTGGCCGGCATCATGAACACGGACGAAGGCCGGACATTCGATGTTGTCGTTGTCGGTCATACCGATGATATGCCGATCAAAAAAGCTTCTACGCTCAAAAATCATCCGACCAACTGGCATTTGTCGGTCCACCGTGCGATCAGTGTCGAGCGGATGCTGGACGGCAATGGCATTGCTCCTGAACGCATGGCGGTGAAGGGTTATGGAGAGTATCGCCCGGTTGAACCCAACAAGGCCGGCAAGAAAGGCAACGCGGCCAACCGCCGTGTCGAGATCTTTATCATTCCCGGCAGCGCTTAGGCCGCTTTGAACCATCGTCTTTTACAGGAAAGCTTTAACAATGACCGAACGAACACTGATCATTATTAAGCCGGATGCGGTGCAGCGACAACTCATGGGTAAAATCCTCACCCGTTTCGAGGAAAAAGGCCTGAAGGTCGTCGCCGCCAAATTCATGCAAATCTCACAGGAACTGGCCCGTAAGCATTATGCCGTCCACGAGGGCAAGCCCTTCTTCGATGGCGTGGTCAACTACATGTCCTCGGCTCCTGTGATGGTGATGGTATTAGAGGCCGAGGGTGTCATCGCCATGAGCCGCAAGCTGATGGGAGAAACCTTTGGCAACGAAGCGACACCGGGCACCATCCGGGGTGACTTTGGCGCCTGCCGCGGCTACAATCTTGTACATGGTTCAGACAGTCCGGAAAATGCCGAATACGAAATGGGCTTGTATTTCAAGCCCGAAGAGATCGTCGATTACACGCTCGCCAGCGAAGCGTGGCTCTATGGCAGCAACGATTAGAGCATTTCAAGTAATGATGTGACTTCTTAGGCCGTCGTGAGGACGAGTCTGGCAAGGCGAAAAACGCAGTCAATGTGATTCATTGGCGAGTATTTTCAACGCCGCCAGACGAAGCCGCAACAGGCATAAGCGGTTATATCATTTCGTGACATGCTCTAGCCCCCGGTACCCTCTGGTCACACAAACCCAAAGCCCTTTTTAATAAGGGGCTTTTTTTATGGCATCTTGCGGTGTCATAAATTATAAATATCTATATGGCAGACAGCATCGCAGACAAAATCCAACAACTTCGAAACGAGATACGGCGGCATGATGTGCTGTATTATGTCCACAATGCCCCTGAACTCAGCGACCAGCAGTATGACAAGCTGTTTGCCGAACTGAAAGCACTTGAGACCGAACACCCTGAGTTCCTCTCGCCAGAGTCCCCCACCCAACGCGTCTCTGAGCAACCGGTCGCCGGATTCGAGACCGTCACCCACGCGGTGCCGATGCTGAGCATTGACAATACCTACAACGAAGAAGAGTTGCGGGCCTTTGACGAGCGGGTTGTGAAAGGATTGGAAGCCAATGATTACGACTATACCGTAGAGCCGAAGATCGATGGACTGGCGATCAGCTTGCGTTATGAAAAAGGCCATTTGATTCGGGCCGCCACACGCGGAGATGGAACGCGAGGCGATGATGTCACCAGCAACATCCGCACGATCCGTGCGATCCCGCTGATCCTCGAAAGCAAGGATATCCCTGATGTGCTTGAAGTTCGGGGTGAGATCTATATGCCGAAAAGGGCCTTTGCCCAACTGAACGCCCTGCGAACAGACGCCGGCGAACCCCCTTTCGCCAACCCTCGCAACGCTGCAGCCGGATCGCTGAAACTGCTGGACGCTCGCATCACTGCCGAACGCAAGCTGGCATTCTTGGCCTATTCCGTCGGACAGGCCACTACACCGCTGGCAAGTACACACTATGATGCATTAGAGAAGCTCGAAAGTTTTGGACTGCCGGTCAATAGCACAGCAAAAGCCCACAACATTGACCAAGTCATTACGATGTGCCGCTCTCAGGAGAACGCCAAAGGCTCACTGGGCTATCAGATCGATGGGCTTGTTATCAAGGTCAATCGATATGATCAGCACGACATCCTCGGCGCTACCGGACGGGCCCCCAAATGGTGCATTGCCTACAAGTTCACCGCCGAACAGGCCGAAACCATTTTGGAATCCATTACCGTGCAGGTCGGCAAGAACGGCACGCTGACGCCAGTCGCGAATTTAAAACCTGTTCTACTGGCCGGGACAACGGTCAAGCGGGCAACGCTGCACAACTTTGAGCAGATAGCGCGGTTGGATGTGCGGTGTGGTGACACTGTCATTATTGAAAAGGCCGGTGAGATCATCCCGCAGGTCGTCGATGTCATCGTCAAGCAACGTGATCTTTTCGAAAGTCAACCGTTCAAGACACCCACGAAATGTCCCGCGTGTGATGGCTCTGTCCAGAAGGACGAAAATGGTGTGTACCTGCGATGCGTCAATCCAAACTGTACGGCACAACTAAGAGAACGATTGGAATACTTCGTCGGCAAAGGACAGATGGATATTGACAAGTTGGGACCCTCTTTGATCGAGCAACTGGTCGACAAAAAGCTGGTTAAGACATTCGCCGACATCTACAGGCTGCGATTCGACCAACTCGTCCAACTTGGGCGTATGGCGGATAAAAGCGCGGCCAATGTCATGAACAGCATTGAAGCCAGCAAGACCCGCCCGCTTTGGCGGTTGATCGCGGCTTTGGGTATTCGCAATGTCGGCGGACAATCCGCACAGGTCCTCGCCGATGAGTTGGGCTCGCTGGATAAATTAAAGGCAGCAACTGTTGAAGAACTGACGGCGATCGATCAAATCGGTCCGGTTATGGCCGAAAGCATCTATGACTATCTGCATAATGCGGATAATGTTAAGGTTATAGAAAGCATGCTGGATGCAGGTATTAAGCCAACCGCACCCAAAAAGAAAAAATCCAATAGCCTTGAGGGGATGACGATCGTCATCACCGGCGCACTTAAAAACTTCACCCGACAGCAGATCGAACAACTGGTCAAAGACCACGGCGGCAAAATCGCCTCATCTGTCAGCAAAAAGACCGCCCTGCTGGTCGCCGGAGAAAACGCCGGCAGCAAACTGGAAAAAGCCAAAAAACTCGACATCGAAATCATCACCGAAGACCAACTCCAGCAACGCATTTCGTAAATTGCCAACTTCTTCATTCCCGTTTTAATTAATAAAACAAGCCTTATTCTTCATTAATTGAAGCCATATTTTTGACGATATTGGGATATATTTGTAGACCTTTTTCGGAGAAAATCATGGAAAAGCGGATTCTTTGCATTTTATT
>CALKKA010000117.1 GCA_937995495.1 uncultured Phycisphaerae bacterium | reverse complement strand
TGTGGATTTAGCTATTTTTATAAGGAATGAAAATGACTGAAACATCAAATGAGCAGGTGGCCTGGTGGCATTGGCATCGGCGGTTGTATAACTGGGTGGTCCATTTTGCGGATACGCCGCACGGGGAGCGGGCGTTGTTTTTGCTGAGTTTTGCTGAATCGAGCTTTTTTCCCGTTCCGCCGGATGTGCTGCTGGCCCCGCTGACACTGGGCGCACCGAAAAAATGGTTTCGCTTTGCCTTGTCCTGTTCGATCGCATCCGTGTTGGGGGGGATGTTTGGCTACATGATCGGTATCTTTTTGTGGTCTATGGTCGGGGGATTCTTTCATGATTATATCCCTGGATTCTCACGAGATAAAGTTGTACTGACAAGTAACGTAGAAATCGAGGGAAGCGTTTCGGTCAACAGCATTGAGTCTACAGTATTACATAGTGAGCCAATTTATCCATTGACGTTTACCACGAAAGACGGCGAAGAGAAAATACTCGCTGAAGATGAGGTCGCATCGGTTTCAATCGAACCATTTACGAAAGTGGGTTCACTCTATTCGGAACATGATTGGAAGATCGTTGCGATTGCTGGCTTTACACCATTGCCTTATAAAGTCATTACGATTACCGCGGGTGTTTTTAAGATTAACTTTTTAATATTTGTGATTGCCTCGGCCCTGAGCCGCTCGGCACGATTTTTTATTGTGGCGGGATTGTTCGGATGGAAAGGTGAAGCCATTCGTCCATTCATCGAGAAATATTTCAACTGGCTATCGCTGGCGTTTGTGATTTTGCTCATCGGCGGCTTCGCCGTTCTGAAACTCCTCCACCATTAAAGAGAGTTCAAATGAATGACAGACAAAAGCAAACTTTATTAAAAGTTGCCAAAGATACTGTCGCCGCGGCGGTCGCCGGAAGGCCCGTGCATGAACCGGAAACGGATGATCCGGAACTGCTGGCTGAGGTCGGCTGTTTTGTAACACTGAAAAATTGTGACGAACTGCGAGGCTGTATCGGCCAGTTCACTACCGATAAACCATTGATCGAAATGGTCTGTCAGATGGCAGTTTCATCATCGATGCACGATCCCCGCTTTGGCGGCAATCGACTTACGACTGCTGAATTACCAGACTTGGATATCGAGATATCTGTTCTGTCACCCATGGAAAAAACAGACGACCCACTCTGCTTACGACTGGGCATTGACGGCATTTATATTACAAACGGCAGAACTAACGGCTGCTTTCTGCCGCAGGTGGCCACCGAAACCGGTTGGAATGAAGAGGATTTTTTAAGTTTTTGCTGTGCTCATAAGGCCGGATTGGCCCCGGATGCCTGGAAGACGGATCCTGATGTGGAAGTTTATCTCTTCACAGCTGAAGTCTTTGGAGGCCAATGGAACGATATTCAGTAATCAACAAGGATGGTGATGAAATATAATTACATCTATATTCTTTTCTCTGTCGGCCTTATCTTGATTTGCTCTGGCTGTCAGGATTTGAGTCAACCCAATACCTCAAACGGGACGGCGGACGCTTTGAACGGACCCTATCAGATGGCGGCTTATCTGCGTGCCGAACCCGCGGTCAAAGATGCCCACGTCTGGCAAAACAGCTATGGCCCTGGACTGACCATCCAAACCGACAATTACACTGTGCACACGACACTGTTGGAACCGTTGATGCTTCGTCAGGTTCCGGCGTTTTTGGAGTCGGCCTATAAAGCATATCAAAGCCAATTGCCACGGACGCTGAATAAGACGCAACCATTGAAGGTTTATCTGTTTGACACGCGCGCCCAGTGGGAACAGTATACTCAGGATACTGCCGGAGCCGACGCCAAGGTCTACCTGAAGATCCAGCGAGGCGCTTACACCCTCAATGGAATTGTGGTCGCTTACAATATTGGCCGCAAGCAAACCTTCTCGGTCATCGGCCATGAGGGATGGCATCAATTCAATCAGCGGCTGTTTGTGTATCGTCTGCCGAGTTGGCTGGATGAAGGCATCGCGACACTGTTTGAGACCTGCCGTTATTCACAGGGGCAGTTTCTGTTCGAGCCGGGACAGAACCTGATGCGGCTGGGTTCTCTGAAACGAACGATCGGAAACAGACAAATGATCCCGCTTCGCCAGTTGATCGTTCTCAATCCCGGGCAGGTTCTCAGCGACCACAGTAACGATGACGCAGTGGTTGCTTTTTACGCACAGAATTATGCACTCGTGAGATTCCTCCGTGAATACCGTTACGGTATCCATCTTCGCAAATATCATTCGTTGTTGCTGGGCGGTGCCGACGGGTCATGGCCGCTGCCGCAGGCACTTGCCTCCTTGGCGTCGGACCGAAGCCGTTCGCTAACCGTGAGATGGAATACACAGGTCTCGCCCCTATTATTTACACATTATATTGAACCGGAGATCGAAAACCTTCAAGCCGAGTACGAGGCGTTTTGTAAGAAGATCACTTATCGGGTCCGGCTGAAATGATTTTGGATTTTGATTCATGCCAGACATTCGCACATCACAATTTATTTTGGCCTCCGCCTCACCGCGGAGGCGGGATCTATTGAGGAGGGCGGGGTACTGTTTTGAGATCGTCCCATCCGGAGTCGATGAATCTAAATACAATGTAAACGGAATCTGTTCCGAAGAACATACAAAAATATTGGCACTCGCCAAAGCCAACGATATCGCCGCCAGGTTTCCCAATGCCGTCGTGATGGGTTCAGATACCGTGGTTGATCTGGACGGAGAGATAATCGGCAAGCCGGATGATGTCACCCATGCAGAGGAAATCATCCGCAAACTGTTCAGCAAACCCCATAAAGTGATTACCGGGCTTGCGATGGTGTGCATAGAAAAGACTATTGAAATCGTTGAAGCCGACACGACCGTTGTTTATCCGCGACAACTGACCGAGGCACAGATCGCCGACCACATTATAAACGGACAATGGCAAGGCAAAGCCGGGGCCTATGGTATCCAGGAAACCGGCGACGAATTCGTGGAACGCATCGACGGATCCTTTACCAATGTCATGGGCCTGCCGATGGAACTGACAGAACATCTGCTTGGGAGGCTGGGCATACGACCGCAACTGTAGGTTCGGACTTGGTTTATTTCATTTTGCTTCCTGCAACAAGTAAGACCCCAACCACCGTCAGCGTAATCGCGACAGGTATTGTTGCCTGTGTGTCCATGAGTAAAAAGATCAATGCAGCAAGAGAAGTAAACCGATGCCGCCGATGGATTGAGTTTTCTTCACAATCATCCCGCTTTCGCTTTCATGGCAAGAAATGTTATGACACCCGCAATCAGCATCACAACGCCCAAGCCGATCGCGAAAAGCTTAAGCCTTTTCTCTTCCGGCGTCAGCGCTGACCAGGGTTTATACCCCTTGCCGACTGAGTAGCCGGTTACAAAGCCGACGGCCAGCCCAACCGTCATTCCCAGTGCATACATCATGATCCCCTGTCAATCATTTCTTTTTGTTCAGCAGGACAAGAAATTCTTCCCCTGTCAGGCTGTTTCCCGATGCATCCAGAACTTTGATTGAATGATCGGTTACCATTGCGTTTAGATTTTTTTTCATTCTATTTCCTTCGGACCTGCCGACCGACAGGCCCGTAGCAAAGCCGGCTCCAAAACCAATCGAGAGTCCGAGTATATAGAATTTACCCATAACGAGCCACCTCTTATTACTTTGAAATATTTTCTATTTCAGACTGCGAGAGAGCATAGTCGTAGACGCTGACATTCTTGATCCAGCCCTTAAAGTGCCGCTTCATTTCGGGAGGGCCGGGATGGTTATCGTCACCAATGCGGATCTGGCCTTCAAATTCCTCGAAACGATGCGGCGTATGATTAACAGCCGACACTAATTGGCCGTCTTGTCCCAGATAAAGCGTCGCCTTGTCCGGCTCGAGGACCAAAGCGGCAAAAACCCACTCGTTATCCGGCAACAATAAATCGGTTGTCCACAGCCAGGTATTGGTATTGTTATTCCAATTATAACCCAGACAGTTGTTAGCCACCCACTGCTCGCCCTTATGGCCCATTGAAAGCCCTGCGCCCGTTCTATCGCTCCGACAGAAGATAAGCCCGGTTGTGTGCTCGGGTTGCTCGCCGTCGCGCTTAAACCATCCGGTCATTGTAACGGTATTAGAGTTCAGGTTCAGTGCGGGGACTGAAACATAATCGTCCACCCCATCAAAATACAAGCCCTCCGGTGTCCACTGTTGGGGGTCTGTGTTGGTGATAACACCATCAGCCTCATTCGGACTGGAATCATAGGCCGTCTGTCCCGATCCTTCGTCAAGCATCCACTGGCCGCGCAGTCTGCCGGTATTGAAAGCCCAGAGATCCCCTTCAACGACAGAGCCATCCGTCTGGACTTCATCGACACGCCAATAGTAATCGCGGTTTCTTTCAAGCACCTCAAGGTTTTGAACAAATGGCTCCCTGGCCCCAACAATCGCTTCCAATTTATCGGGGCTTTCACCGAAGTAAACGATGTGCTGTGCTGCACCGGCACCGGACATCCAGCTTAATTGAAGCCTATTAAGATCAGCTCCGAAGGTTTCTCCGTCGGCAGGGAACGGCTTTATCGCATAGGGTTCCAGGTTTAACGGGGTCGACTCCAAATCCTGCAACTCAGCCTCTGTGACTTCCTTGATCGTCAAGTCGCCATATATAACCTTGTATGTGTCATCGGCGACATGCCACCGCATCAGCACTGCATGAGGGAATTCAGACGTTACTGTTCTTCCATAATAAGCCGGAGACTGATTTTTGACGATCAGCGTATTGTAAAAGTTAAGTGCCATCTCAAGATTAACCAGTTTCTGTAAGGTTTCCTGATCCGGTTCCGGAGATTCGCCGTTATATTTTACAATTAAAAGATCATCCATCTCTTTGGCCAATGTCATCAAGTTTAATTCCGAAGGATATCTTCCACCGGAAAGATCAGCAAAAAACTTCAGGCCATCGACTAAATGCTTATCGTCATCGGACAATTCAACCTGACCGAGCGACTGATAGTCTTCCGGAATCACGGGGGTAAAAACAGATGGGTCCACTGAAACAGCCCAATTAAAATCAAAGCAGGAAATTTCGGTAGCTAACGAGCCATCATCGTAAAAAGATTCTATTTCAATTCTGACCGGTAACCGGGCTTCGACATCGACCCAGATCCTAGCTGTCGAACTGGCATACTCTTTTGTTGGCGGGTCTATTTGAGTCGACTCAAAACCCACAACATTCAATCCATCAATAGTATCTTCACCAAGTTCGATATAAGGATTTTTCAAGAATTCCTGAAGAAGTATCCTGGGGTTCGCCAATTCCTTTCCGCGCTCTTCCCATCGATC
>CALKKA010000116.1 GCA_937995495.1 uncultured Phycisphaerae bacterium | reverse complement strand
GCTTCATGAAAGCTCATGACATCCCGACCGGCGAATTGGAAAAGGGCAAACTTCGTATCCTGATCATTGACAGCCGTACGGAATATGCTCAGCGCTTTGCCGACCAAATCCGAACTCAAGGCAGTTTCGAGGTTCAATGTGTACACAATAGTTTCGACGCAGGCCTAGCCGTTTTGAAATTTTCTCCCAATGTCATTTTGATCGACTTAATGAACAATGGCATCGATTCTGGCAGTTTATGTGGATATGTTCGGGACTGTGAAGACCTCACCCATTGCACACTCATCGCCCTGGCCGGAGGCCTTGGCCCTAAGGAAAGCGCCGCTCTACGGAATCGTGGATTTGACGCGGTCGTAACAGAACCGGACAATATTCATTCAATCCTAAGCTGCATTCAGCAAAGCTGTAATATCTTTCAGTGAGAACTTTGCCGCTTGACGAGCATATTGCCCGGTAATTGCTTGATCAGCCCTTTTAATTGCAGACTAATCGCTGCGGAATGAACCTTGGCTGCCGAAAGTTGAGACAATTCTATTAACTCCTCCACATGCACCGGCTCGGTGTTCAACTGCCTTAAAATCATATTCTCCTCACTCGTCAGGTTCAGTTGGGACAGATCAAACAGTGTCTGCTGGACATTCTCTTCTGCTTCAGTTGAAACAGCGTTGGCGTGTGCTTTCAAGCCGTCGCCAACATAGCCCAGTGCATCCATAATCTCATCAATACTATCTATCAAACGGGCGCCCTGCTTTAGTAGTTTGTGGCAGCCCAAACTACACGGAGAATCAATCCTTCCCGGAACTGCCATTACCTCGCGGTTGTTATCCATGGCGGCTTGTGCAGATATCAACGCCCCACTCCGATAAGTCGCTTCAACCACCAGCACCCCCATCGACAGTCCGGCGATAATGCGGTTGCGGGCGGGGAAGTTTTCTGCCAGCGGCTCATAGGACAACGGCAGTTCACTGATAACCGCTCCATTTTCAGTGATCTGTTCAAACAACTTTTGATTTTCCGGCGGGAAGATATTCGACAAACCACATCCCTGAACCGCGATGGTCCGTCCTTTTGTAGCCAGTGCCCCACGATGGGCCGCTGAATCAATGCCGCGTGCAAGACCGCTGACAATCGTAAAACCAGCCGAAGCGAGTAAATGAGAAAAACGGTTGGCCTGCTCGGTCCCATAGTGGCTGCATCTTCGGCTGCCGACAATCGCCATCGCCAGATTGTCCGCGCGGGTTAAAGTCCCCTTGACATACAGCACCGGCGGCGGGTCATAAATGGCTCTTAGTGCCGGAGGGTACCGCTTGTCGTGCAAATGAATAATCCAGACGCCCATCTTTTCCGCAAGTGTGAGTTCACTGTCAACATCAAACACATCACGAGTCCGGGCAATACTCTCGGCGGTCCTGTTGCCAATGCCCTCAACCTTCATCAACTCCGCCACAGAAGCGGTGAAAATGTGCTCCACATCCTCAAAATAGTCCAGCAAACGCTTAAAAAGTGTCGGACCAATCCTTTCGGCACGAATAAGTTTGAGCCACAATGCAATCTGCGGGCTATGCTGTTCGGACTTCATAGGCCTCCTTTATTTCCCAGTGAAACTTCACTTGAAAAAAGTATCTTCAAATTTCATTTTCATTCGCTATAATTGTCTATCAGAAATAATCTTCTTTATAAAGGATAAATTCATGAACTTTTGCACGGCGATAAACTGCATGGATGGACGGGTCCAGTTGCCTGTAATTCCGTTTCTGCAAAACCGCTTCAAGACCGAGTTCGTTGATTGCATCACCGAACCCGGACCGGTTGATATTTTTGCAAGAACAACCGACCTAATGATACTCAATTCGATCTTCACTCGCGTTGATATCTCTGTAAGGAAGCATGGCAGCAGTGGAATTGCTATCTGTGCCCATCCGGATTGTGCCGGGAACCCTGTCGATGATGATGTTCAAAAAGCACAACTCAGACGATCCGTCATTTTCCTGAAAGAGGCCTATCCCACTGTAGAGGTCATTGGCCTCTGGATCGACAATAACCATCAACCGCAAGAATACTGCTAATCCCAAGGAAGCGACCAAAATGGCCAACAAGACAATTACAGCACCCAAAGGATTTGTGGCGGCGGGTTTGCACTGTGGTGTTAAAAAATCAGGCAAACCGGATTTAGCATTGCTCTACTGCCCCACGGGAGCCAAGGCTGCGGCGGTCTTTACAACCAATGCTATTGAGGCTGCCCCGGTAACAGTGTGTCGAAAGCATGTACTTAACAACCCAATCTATGCCGCCGTTGTCAATAGCGGCAATGCCAATGCCTGCACCGGCAAAAAAGGGCTGGCCACTGCCAAAGTTATGTGCGGAAAAGTTGCCAAAGAATTGCAGATAAGTGCGGAAAAAGTACTCGTTGCGTCCACCGGTATTATTGGGCATCAACTCCCCATCACCAAAATCACTGCCGGCATCGGTAAATCAGTTCAAATACTCAGTGACAGCCAGGCCATGGGACTAAATTTCGCCAAAGCCATCATGACAACTGACACGCGAGCCAAACAAGCAACGAAAGTTTTTGACATTCAGGGCCACGCGATTACGATTGCAGCCACTTCCAAGGGAGCCGGAATGATTGGTCCCAATATGGCCACAACGATCTGCGTCGTTACAACGGATGGTGCTATCAGTCGGCCGCTTTTGGGAAAAGCATTTAAAAATGCGATCGGCGTTTCGCTCAATCGCCTAACGGTCGATGGGCACCAAAGTACCAATGACACCGCAATGATTCTTTCCTCGGGTCTGGCCGGAAACAAAACCATCAAAAAACAGGATTCGGGATACCGACAATTTTGCCAAGCTTTATCAACTGTATGTGGTGACTTGGCTAAACAGATGGCCTTAGATGCCGAAGGCGCAACGCGGATGTTTAAGGTTGTTATCAAAGGCGCTGCCAAAAAAGAAGAAGCCCTCAAAGCTGCACGCGCCATCGCAGATTATGATCTTGTCAAATGTGCTGTACACGGAGCCGATCCCAATTGGGGCCGGATCGTCTGTGCTATTGGGTCATCGGGTGTCAAACTCGACCCAGCCAAACTTTCCTGCAAAATCGGAGACATTTTCGTCTTCCGAAACAGTAAGCCGACAAATTTTAACGCAAATGAGGTGTCCCGGATTATTTCAAAAAAGGAGCATACTATCACCGTGGATCTGAACGCCGGAAAGTTCCAGGATTTTTGCTATGGCTGCGATCTCAGCAGGGAATATGTCCACATAAATGCCGATTACCACACCTAAAAACGGCAGCCACAAAGTGACTTATAGCCAAAATTAAGGGTCATTTCAGGCCAATCACAAATATTCAACAAAAAACACCTATAAAAAGGTTGAAAACCAAACTGAAATGGCTACACTGCGCCCGATTTTCGAAAAAAATAATCTATTGAAAATTTCACCCGCAATTAAACGAAAGGATTGTAACTGTGAAAGGACTACTGAAAACAGTAGCGTTGGGATTGCCCATGTGGGCTTTGTCTGCAACAGCGATGGCTGAAGAGGTTACCGCTGGAACGGATGCTGCAAGTTTAGCCTCAAAATTCGCACCTTCAGCACCGCTTTTGGCTGTCCTCTGCTCAGCCGCAGCATTGATTATGGCCGTCTACTTCTACAAGAAGATGATGAGTGCCCCGGAAGGCACGGAAACCATGATCGAAATCGCCACACATGTTCGAGAAGGCGCATATGCATACCTCTTCCGCCAGTACAAGGTCGTTACACTGGTTTTCGCTGTCCTGCTGGCAATATTCGCTTTTCTGGCCTATAAAGGCGTACAGAATCCCTTTGTTCCTATTGCATTTCTGACGGGTGGATTCTTCAGCGGCTTGTGCGGCTTCCTTGGCATGAAAACCGCTACCAACGCTTCGGCTCGCACCGCTCAAGGCGCCAGCGAAAGTCTAAATAAAGGTTTGACCGTTGCTTTCCGTTCAGGTGCTGTGATGGGACTGGTCGTGGTTGGCTTTGGCCTGCTGGATATCGCCCTTTGGTATCTGATATTGGACAAACTGGTTTACACAGCTGAACATATGACAAACGGTCTTTCTTTCCTCGGCCTGGATTTGGTTAAAGCCGGCATGGATCCGCATCATAAACTGGTAGAAATCACAACTACAATGATCACTTTCGGTATGGGTGCTTCAACACAGGCATTATTCGCTCGTGTCGGCGGCGGCATCTACACCAAGGCCGCTGATGTCGGAGCTGACCTTGTGGGTAAGGTCGAAGCCGGTATCCCAGAAGATGACCCGCGTAATCCTGCAACCATCGCTGACAATGTAGGCGACAATGTGGGTGACGTCGCTGGTATGGGGGCTGACCTTTACGAAAGCTACTGTGGTTCGATTCTCGCCACCGCCGCTCTAGGTGCCGCCCTTCCGGCCGCCTCGCTACTGGCTAAAGGCATCGATCCGCTGATGGCGGTTGTGGCCCCGATGATCGTGGCCGCAATCGGTATCGTGCTGTCAATCGCCGGTATGTTTATGGTCAAGTGTAAAGAAGGTGCTTCGCAGAAACAACTGCTTAAGGCTCTGCTGGTAGGCACACTGGGCAGTTCTGTTCTGATTCTTGTCGTTCTGGCTATTATGGCCCACATGGGCATGATCACCTGGGGCATCTTCGGTTCGGTTGTATCCGGACTGCTCGCCGGTGTGGTCATTGGTCAGATCACCGAATACTATACCTCTGACGAATATAAGCCCACCAAGGGTATCGCCGAACAGTGCAAAATGGGCCCCGCCACAGCGATTATCGATGGTTTAGCCGTCGGCATGTTCTCGACCGGTTGGTCGGTCATTACGATCGTCATCGGAATCATTTGTGCATTCGCCTTCGCGGGCGGATTCAGTGATCTTTCAATGGGTCTTTACGGCATCGGCTTTGCCGCTGTCGGTATGCTGAGTACACTGGGTATTACACTGGCAACCGACGCTTACGGTCCAATTGCTGACAACGCCGGCGGTAACGCTGAAATGGCCGGCTTGGGCGAAGAAGTTCGCAAGCGTACCGATGCCCTGGATTCACTCGGTAATACCACCGCCGCAACCGGAAAGGGTTTTGCCATTGGTTCGGCCGCTTTGACCGCCATGGCTCTGCTGGCCGCTTACATCGAAGAAGTCCGCATCTGGATCAGCAAACTGGCTGCAGGCAATAATGTATATGCGGAAGATGGTGTCACCATCGTTAAAAATGGCACCTACGAAGTTGGCAGTAAGGTGTTTGCCGCGGTTGACGGTGTTGTTCAGGACGGTGTCGAGATCGCTAATGTCACAACGGCTCAGGTGATGGACTTCGTCACGGCATACAACATGAGCATTATGAACCCGAAATTGATCTGCGGCCTGTTCATCGGCGCCATGATGGCATTTGTCTTCTGTGCAATGACCATGAAGGCTGTGGGTCGTGCAGCCGGCGCGATGGTGAACGAAGTTCGCCGTCAGTTCAAGGAAATCCCGGGTATTATGGAAGGCACTGGAAAACCTGACTATGCCAGTTGTGTATCCATTTCCACCGCCGGCGCTCAAAAGGAAATGATTGTTCCTTCGGCTCTGGCGATTATTGTACCGGTTCTGACCGGATTGCTGCTGGATGTGGCAGGTGTCATGGGCCTGCTGGCTGGCGGATTGACCGCTGGCTTCTCCCTGGCCATCATGCTGAACAACTCAGGTGGTGCATGGGATAATGCCAAGAAGTACATCGAAAAGGGCGCTCATGGCGGCAAGGGCTCTGAAGCCCATAAAGCCGGCGTGGTTGGCGACACCGTTGGTGATCCGTTCAAGGATACTTCCGGCCCGAGCCTGAACATCCTGATCAAGCTGATGACAATGGTCAGTGTGGTATTCAGCGGTGTTATTGTCAAGTTTGCCCCCATCATTGCCGCAAAGCTCGGTATGGGCGGATAACCTTTGCCGCTTGACCCAGCAGTATAAATCGATTAGCTTACAGGGGTGTCCTGTTTTAAAGGACGCCCCTGTTTTTATTGATAAAATCTCGGAAACAACCACCATATGACTCAAAAAACTAAAAAAAAGAGGTCCGAAGACAAACCACTAGCGCTTGACGCTGCTCGCATCGCCCGTGAAAGGAACTGCACAGACATCACGGTGATAGATCTGACAGGCATCAGCCCGGCGACAAATTACTTTGTCATCGCCACCGGCACCAGTGCTCGACAGGCTCGGACAGTCGCCGATGAAATCTCCGTAGAAGCAAAAAAACAAGGCCATCAGCGGTTTGGTATTGCCGGGTACGATAAAGGCGAATGGATCCTGCTGGACTTTGTCAGTGTCGTAGTCCATATTTTCTCCCCGGACCAGCGAGAGTATTACAACCTGGAAATGCTGTGGGGTGATGCCGAACAACTGAATATCGATGAATGATTGCTTCCCTTCTATGAAAAGACTTACGGACATACTGGAACAGCGTATCTCACAAACCATCCAAACCGTCACCGGGCAACCAGACTGCCCTGCTTTGGTGGCGCTTTCGAAGAATCCAAAATTTGGCGACTATCAGGCCAACGGCGTGATGGCTGCAGCGAAAAAGATAAAAAAAAATCCACGACTATTGGCCGAACAGATTATTGGTCAACTCGAACTGGCTGACATTTGTGAACCACCTGAAATCGCTGGGCCGGGTTTTATCAACCTGCGTCTAAAGGATGACTTCCTTGAAACGCGATTATTGAAAATTAACACTGACAATGATCGACTGGGTATCGAAAAAGTTGAATCACCCGAAACCGTCGTCGTTGATTACTCCGGCCCCAATATCGCCAAGCAGATGCATGTAGGACACCTGCGAAGCACTATCATTGGTGACTGTATCGCCCGTCTCTATGAATTCGAAGGCCACGCCGTCATTCGTCAGAATCACATCGGCGACTGGGGCACGCAATTTGGAATGCTGATTGCCCTTCTCAAAGAACAACACCCGCATATCTTAGAAAATCCTGAATCTTTTGAAATTGCGGATCTGGAAAGCTTCTATCAAGATGCCAAATCAAAGTCGGATAATGATGACATGTTCGCTCAAACTGCCCGCGAGGAAGTGGTAAAGCTTCACACCCACGATAAAGATACGATGGCGGTCTGGAAGCACATTGTCGATGAATCCCGTAAACACTATTTGCCCATCTACCGAGATCTTTCGGTTACTCTGAATCAAAACGACGAACGCGGTGAAAGCTTTTATGCCGAGAAGTTGGCCAGTGTTGTTGACCGAATGCAGAATAAAGGACTTGCCGTCGAATCTGATGGAGCAATATGTGTGTTCCCAGGTGATTTCAAAAACAAAGATGGTGCCCCCCTGCCGTTTATCATTCAAAAGTCTGATGGTGCTTTCTTGTACGCGACCACTGACCTAGCCGCCCTGCGGTTCAGGATCAACGAGTTGGACGCCAACAAGGTGATTTATGTCACAGATGCACGGCAGGCCCTGCATTTTCAGATGCTGTTTGCAACAGCGAAACTGGCGGGTTGGACCGATGACAAGATCGACCTGATGCATGTGACCTTCGGCACCATGCTGGGTACTGACGGTAAGCCGTTTAAGACCCGCACCGGCGGCACGGTCAAACTCAAAGAACTCCTCGACGAAGCCGTTCAGCGTGCAGCTGCCGTTGTCGAAGAAAAGAACCCCGATCTGCCAGAGAACCAGAAAAAAGAAATTGCCCGCGTCGTAGGCATTGGTGCGGTGAAATACGCCGACTACTCCAACAACCGCAACAGCGACTTCATTTTCAGCTTTGATAAGATGCTTGCAATGGAGGGCAACACTGCCCCATACATGCAGTATGCCTACGCCCGAATCAAATCCATCGAACGCAAAGCCACAGGTAAAGATGTTGATATTCAGAGCGAACTGACCGGGATCACTCAAATAAGTTTTTCTGGTGAGGCAGAAAAAGACCTGGCCAAAATGCTAATTCGATATGACCAGGCCATCGCTATCGCCGCCGAAGAATGCCGCCCCAATTACCTGACAAGCTATCTCTATGATCTGGCGCAGACATTCAGCCATTTTTATAATGCCTGTCCTGTCCTAAAAGCAACCCCGGCACAGCGACCGGTCCGCCTGCTCCTGTGTGACCTGACGGCACGCACAATCAGGCATGGCCTGACCGAACTGCTGGGCATCGATATCGTAGAGCAAATGTAACAGACTTACAGAAGGAAAAGTTGTATGAGCTATCTTAATGAAATCCTGACCGTTCAAACACACCAGCGAAATGAAATGATCGACATCACCGCCGAGATTACCGCGGCTGTTTCAAAAACGGATATTGAAGCCGGAATTGCAATCGTTTTTTGCCCCCATACCACCGCTGGGATCACGATCAATGAAAATGCGGATCCGGATGTCCCCCACGATATTCTTCTCACCTTGGATGAATTATTACCCCAATTGCGAAAAGGATATCGCCACAGTGAAGGTAACAGCGATGCTCATGTTAAGTCCACATTGGTCGGAGCCAGCGAGACGATTTTCATTCAGAACGGGCAATTGAAATTGGGGACCTGGCAAGGTGTGTATTTCTGTGAATTTGACGGACCCCGAAGCAGGCATGTCAATCTTCATATAATAGGATAATTCAACTATTTTATCGGCGATTTGATAGCCCTGCGCAAAAAAGTGGCGAGGAATGCAGGTCCGTCTGGGGGGGGAAACGGAATCCCGCTTAGCCTCGCCGAGGTTTATATTAAAGCCATAGCCCTTGACTTAGATATCAGTGCCTAATTATATCGACATATTCCAGTTTTGTCAACGGTGTTTTTATGGAAAAGAACGC
>CALKKA010000115.1 GCA_937995495.1 uncultured Phycisphaerae bacterium | reverse complement strand
GGTCTCGCTGCCAATCAATTTAACGATCCAGAAACCTGCTTCATCTGATTCAACAGCTGTATCAATATCTTCTAACTTATTGATTGAAATGCCGTTAACGCTTTCAATGACACGGAATTTGTAGCGATCAAGGTAGGCATTTACCTCGTCTGGGAGGATCTCTGAAATGACGACATATTCTTTTCGAAGTGGATTTTCGTTAAGCTGACCCGCTTCAAAAAAGAGATATCTCAGGTCAAATGGAATCTCTGAAACCCAGTTTTGCCCCCATTTGCTAAGTAAGTTCCGGTTTAATTGTACGAATGTTAAACCCGCATAAACACGATAGTCCGGCTCAATGTCATAAAGCAGGTTCCAAGGTACCACAGGAGTGAGGACTTCTATAGACAGTTCCTGCTCGTACTTTTGGCCATCCCGGTAATAACATACGACTACTTTTTCACCGACCTGCTTACGGTCCACGGCCTCGCTCATGCCCAGAGACAGCCCATCGACAAGGATCCGACCATCATTATCAATATTGAAATCGTCGATTTTAGTTAAAACATCCCCTTCCTCCAGCTTTTTCAATGAGGGGCTTTTCAGGGAAATATCAGTTACCACTACGCCATCTTCTTCGGTGGGGATCTTCAAGTACTCTTTATAAAAAGGGCTGTGCAGGCCAGGGAACAAAGAGACACCGATTTTGCCAAATCCATCATAAGTACTGTCTTTTATATCTGTTAAGAAATGAGAAATAACCGTGGTAGGGATCATGTACCCAATATTGTCTGCGGATGTCAGCCCTTGGAAAGCAACGCCAACGACCTTACCGTGCTGCAGTACGGGCCCGCCTGAGTTGCCGGGGTTGATCGCTGCATCGGTTTGCACCACCAGGTGCTGGCTTGACTGGCTATGTGTGTAAACTGTTGTCTCTAAGCGAGATACGATTCCCTTGGTAATCGATATCTGCCGTCCGCCCATAGGGAAACCGTAGGTTTTTACTTCCGTATTGATCTGTGGCAGGGGCCCAAAAGCGAGCGGCAGGGTGTCGGTAAAGAAGTCAGGGTCAAGAACCGTAATCAATGCAAGATCGCAGTCGTGCCCGACATACTGAACCTGCGCCGGATACCGCTTCGCCAGATTTTGCTTTTTGACCTCGATGTACCGCTGATTGGCAACATTGTGAGCGTTTGTTAGGATCCGGTTGCCCTCAATAACAAAACCGGATCCTACCCCTTGGCCCATCGGTCCCTTTTTCCATGGGGTAGCGAAATCATATTCTTGATTGACTGCCAGGATCATTACCACTGATTTATCATAAGTTTCTGCTTTTTCACCAAAACAGCAGGGTTGACAGAGCAAGACACAGAGAATCAGAAATAAACAGGGGCAAGAGCAGGGCATGCCCCCTTTATATTTCCATAACCTATTTCCATAAAACATGTTAAGTCCTTCCATTGGGACGGGTAATTCGAGTGTATTTGAGTGCTGTATTCAGATTCATTCGAAATCATAGTGTTTTTTGACCGGTTCGGTTACTTTCCAAAAGCATTTGAGGCAGTTTGGCAGCGTGACAAAATCGCCCGGGCCGAATGAGACCGTCTTGCCCGAATCGGGATTGTCGCTGATTGTGACGCACCCTTCGATAATCAGGCATTTTTCGGTTTGTGTGTACTCCCACTCAAACTCACTGACTCCGCAGGTCCAGATCGGCCAGGTTTGGCATTGGGTGATTTCCTCGTCATTCGGCTTCCGTACCGAGATATCCTCTACTGTCGGCATCGTAAATTTTCTCCACTGTTTTCTGTTATCAGTAACAACTCAATACTTCAATATATCCACATCGGGTTCGTTTTGCCCGAACATTTCAAGAAAAAATTGATTTGCCGATTGCTTTGTAGACACACTCCGACGGGATGGATATGATAGCCGCTCACTCGTTATGACAGGGATTTTATGCAGGACTCTGAGCTTATTAAATTTAAGGAATGGTTTACAGATTTTGTTCGCGGTTTCTATACCGCTGACGATGAATTTCTAAACGCAAACATTCAACTTAAGGAATGTCATACGCATCGTGTCTGTAATGAAATGTGTCAGTTGACCGCAGCGCTGAAGATGGACGAAAAGGATTCACGGATCGCCGAGGCGATTGCGCTGTTTCATGATGTGGGACGATTTCCTCAGTTTCAAAAATATCGTACCTATAAAGATACGATCAGTGAAAACCATTGCCAGCTGGCTGTGAAGGTGCTGGCTGAACATAATGTATTGGCTGTCTTGTCGGTTGACGACCGTCTTATCATCGAGAAGGCAATTGAGTTTCATGGTATCAAAGAATTGCCCTCATTGAATGAGCGTATACTGCACTTTGCAAAACTCATTCGCGATGCTGACAAGATCGACATCTTCGAACTCCTCGTAGAAAACTATCGCCTTATGGCTGAGGAACCGGAGAAGTTTAAGTGGGAAGTTGAGTTTCCAGATACGCCCGAGTGTAATCCGGAAGTCATTGATGCCTTGAGGAATGGTCAGTTGATTCATTATGATCAGATTAAAACAATTAACGATGCTAAGCTGCTCCAGCTCGGTTGGGTATATGATGTATATTTTGACTACAGCCTGCAGCAAATCAGCGACCGAGGCTATCTGCAGGCGATCATTAACCTGCTGCCAAAGACAAATGAGATTAGGCAGGTCTCGGATTGTGTATTATCATATGTGGAGGACCGGATCCAGCGGAATAGGTAATCAAGATGGACCAAAAAACAAATCATTCGAATCATGTTGCGATTGTTACCGGTGGCGGACAAGGAATCGGATTATGCATTGCTCAATCCTTTTTGCAGGCCGGGATGAATGTGGTGGTCGCAGAGCACAATGCGTCATTGCAATCCAAGGCCGAAGCATTCTTAGACGCAGGTGAAAAATTGTTATTTAAACAGACAGATGTATCATCGGAAACTTCCGTACAAGCAATGGTTGAGCAGACGGTGAAGCGTTTGGGTCGAATTGATTTTTTAATCAACAATGCAGCGACAGCATGTAATCTGCCTATGTATACAATGCCTATTGATGCATTAACATTTAAACAGTGGCAGACGGTCCTGGGTGTGAATCTTTCCGGTCCGTTTTTGTGTACCAAGTATTGTAAGCCGTACATCGAAAAGAATAAAGGTGCGATTGTTAATATTGCTTCCACACGCGCATCGATGAGTGAATCCAATAAATTGATCGCTTACTCCGCCAGCAAGGGCGGACTGGTCTCGCTGACACATGCGTTGGCAAACAGTCTTGGCCCGACCATTCGGGTCAATTGTATCAGTCCGGGTTGGGTCGTCACAGATACCTATCAGCACGGCCGCACGAAGACCGAACTTTCGCAGGCCGACCACACTCAGCATCCCGCAGGGCGGGTCGGCAGGCCGGAGGACATTGCGGAAATGGCACGATACCTGTGCTCAGAAAAAGCGGGCTTTATCACCGGCCAGAATTTTGTCATCGACGGCGGCATGACTAAAAAAATGATCTATGCTGAATAGGCCGTGATTCTCCTTCAAGATGAAGCTTTTTGGCCCGTTGTAAAGGATTCCCTCGTTGCCAAAACTGCATTTCTATAAAACGGCTCTATTTTGCCGGCATAAAAAAGTTTCTTTTTTCCAAACAAACGCATCACTACCTGCGTATTCGCTACTAATGAACTTAGAAATTGTGGACCCTATAATCTGAAAGGTTAAAAAAATGAAGATACTAACACTGTTTTTGATTGCATTGATGATTTTTGCAGCGAGTCCGGTATTCGCTTGTGGCGACTCTTCCGGTGAAGACAAAGACGATCAGTCCTTCTCCATTGATGTCCAGTACTTGTGTGGCACCTGCGGGTGTACGAAGAAAGCCGAATCCAAACCAGAAGAGGACGCTGACTCTGACGAGGAAGAAGAGGCTGAGGACAAGGAAGAGGCCGACGACCAATGCGGCGGCGATAAAGATGGCGACAAGGATGAAGAACCGGAGGCCATGTGCAGCGGTTCCGGATGCGGCAGAGACAAGGATGAAACCGAAGCTTAAAGTGAACCCTTTTTACCGATGAGCACTGCGGTTCATGATACCGCAGTGCTTTCTTATGCGCCCTGCTGACTTTCAAGGACAAGTGTCACCGGTCCATCGTTGACACTGTCGATATCCATATGGGCCGCGAAGACGCCTGTTTCCACAGACACCCCTTTTTCTTTGATCGCTGCGATGGTCCGTTCGTAAAGTTTTTTCGCCATCTCGGGCGCACCTGCCGCGGTAAAGTCCGGCCGGCGTCCCTTGCGGCAGTTACCATAAAGTGTGAATTGGCTGATTAAGAGGATCCCCCCGTCGATGTCCTTCACCGACAGGTTCATCTTTCCCTTATCACATTCAAAGATACGCAAATTAACAACCTTGTCGGCGATAAAATCAACATCCCTTTGCGTGTCCTCTTTACCCACACCTAAGAACACCAAGAGCCCCCGCGCGATGGAACCGGTTATTGTTCCATCGACCGTGACACTCGCTCGACTCACTCGCTGCACAACCGCCCGCATATCTGTTTCTCCATGTTGTCATACCGGACTGGATCCGGCATCTAGACGCCAGCGCTCCAGACCCTGACTCTCTTGTTATACCTAAAACACAATTTTCACAATTTTTTGTAACAATCGCTTTTCCTGCGCAATGTAATGTGTGATGATGGTAGGCTCAATGAAAAAACTCAAGGAAACAGAACAATTAGCGACTTTGACGAATTCAAATGAGTTGGCGCTCGAATCGCTTTTTGATGGGTACTACGACCGTATCTATGCCTATTGTGTGCACCGGCTGTTCTGCAGGACGACTGCCGAGGATATCACGAGTCAGATATTCCTCAATGCGGCTAAAGGATTCGGTTCGGTTTCCGGCGACGGGCCAGAGATACATGTCCGTTGGTTGTACGGGATCGCGACCAATCAGTGCAATGCGTATATCCGTCAGCACCTGCGAAGACGTAAGATCTTTGAAAAGTACCAGAAAGAACATCACCATCAGCCCGACGAGGTTGAATCTTCGCCGGACTGGACAGGTGTTTACGCTGGTATCGCCCAACTCAAGGAAATTGAACAGACCGTCATCACATTGCGTTTTTTTGAAAATATGGGCTATGACCAGATTGCCGGCATCATCAAAAAACGGCAAGCGGCGGTGCGGGTCATCCTGCACCGGGGACTGAAAAAATTACAAAAATTGCTGAATCCCGCTGAGTGCGGTTTTATCAATAGAGGTGTGGGCCATGACTGATCTTGAAAAACAATTCAAACGGATCGTTGCAGGTCTGAATATCGACGACCGATCCAATACGGAACACAAGCAGTCGCTACATAAGCAGATGCTGGACGCCTGTCAAGATGCCCCCTCTGACAACACCGCCCTGCGGATTCAGCCACTATGGAGCAGAATCATGCACAGTAAAATTACAAAACGAATCGCGGCCGCAATCTTTATTGCGGGCATTCTTTCATTAACTCTTTTTGACAAGACCGTCTCACAAGTTTATGCCATCGAAGAAACTCTTAAAGCCATGCAGCATATAGAAACGATGCATCTATTTGGGAAGGACTGGGGTGATAATGCGTTTGAAATGTGGATTCAGTTAGATACCAAGACTGGAATCCCAGAATATGTTTATGACAACTCTTTTGATGTTGGGGTGCTGGCTATCTCGCGACCTGATAAGTCTTATCAGTACAACAAGAAATCCAATCGCGTTTTGATTAATTCCGGAAAACTCTACAATATAAACACAGCACCGGGCAAGATATTTGAACAATTACTCAAGGCCTCGAAGAACCCTCTCAGGCAAGCTACCATAGACATCTATCACGAACAGGTGACTGAGACAGGCAAACAATTGATTGTCGTGTACTTTGAAACGGACAAAGAAGCCAGAAGAATCTATATTGATCCGGAAACAAAATTACCCGTTCGTATTGAAGGGCTTAAAAACGGTCATCTGGGGGCTATTTTCAAAGACATCGATCATGTGGAATATAATGTTGAACTGCCAGAGGGTATTTTTGAATTTGAAATTACAGATAACATGAAAGTTGTTGATATGGGTCATATCAATCGCCAGCTCTATAGCCCAGAATATGGTATTTCCAGCAAGGGACTTACAGAAAATCAGGCAGCAGAAAAAATTGTGACTGAATACTGGAACGCTTTAATCGCAGGTGACAGCGATGTTGCTCATACACTATCCCCTGCATTTCCTGCAATTGTTAGTGGTTCGCAAATTTCTGAACTTATCGAAGTTGGCAAACCATACATCCAAAATGGTTGTGGTATTGGAAAAGTTGTGACGTGCAAACTTCGATTTACTGACAAATCTTTGAAAGAGATTAAATTGATTGTTAAGTCCCGTAGCATTAATAAACAACCATCCTGTGTCATCGCTGGAACATGGGGTGGTGCAGTTACTATCCAAGAATAAATGAGTTAAATCATTGCGAATAACCATAAATCCGGGCTTTTCGGGGTCTGTTTTTTTCATGTAAGAGTTCACGCTTTAGTGTGGTGTATTGTAGCTCAGGCTTCTAGCTTGAGAACCAAAGCAGGATGCTTTGGCTACATTTTACAAGCTAAAGCGTGAACTTTTACAGTTTCTTTTTAATCTGTCCAGGCCGAGGCGGATGAAGCCGGAATTGACAAAGATTTTTTGAAATTCGACTTCGGTCATATTTTGAATTTGATCGGGTGTTAAGTTCTGCCATTCAGGATGAAATTTGAGATCCTTGTTTTTTCGTGCCGCACCTCTGAGCTCATGCGGACAGGCAAGAATGCATTCATCACAGCCAAAGATCCGGTTGCTGATCTTGTTGTTGTATTCCGCAGGAATATCATCGGGCTCTTCAATCGTCAGGTAGCTGATGCACTTGCGCGCATCGAAAGAACCGTCAAAACTTAGGGCGCCGGTGGGGCAGGCGCGGACGCATCGGCCGCAATCGCCGCAGGGAATCTGTTCGAATGGTTCATCCGGCTCAAGTTCAAGCGTGGTGATTAACTCCCCCAGCAGGAACTGACTTCCCATTTCCGGATTGATGAGCATGTGGTTTCGCCCGACAAACCCCAACCCCGCTCGTTGGGCGAGGGCGCGTTCAGCGATAGGCGCCGAATCGACACACGCTTTGAATCGAATCCCATCCCCGGTTTCATTCTTGATAAATTCCGCCAGCTGAAAAAACCGATCCTTGATGAATGGATGATAGTCCTCATATTGACCAAACCGGGCAATGCGGATGGGTGTGTCATCAAATATCTCTTCGGCAGCAGGGCGGTAGTTCAGTGCCACACAGATGACGGATTTGGCCCCCTTAAGCAGTTGCCCCGGTTCAAATCGCTTCTCAATATTCCGGTGCAGATAGCTCATCTTCGCCGCAAAACCGTCGTCCAACCACCCCTTAAAATACTCAATATGCTCCGCATCCACACCATCAGCAGTCGTGATCCCCGCCGCATCAAACCCCAACTCCATGCAATATTGTTTTATCAACTTGTTCATATTCAACTACTGTTATTCATTCGGCAATATTATCATTTATTGCTGGCTTCTCATTATCACTCCGAGCCTCTCTAAAAAGCTTGAGGAGACCTCTGGCTTCCTGCGCAAGTTTCTCATTGCCATACGCTTCCGCTAACTCCAAGGCCTTTTCAGTAGCCAATAAACCTTCATGGAGCTGACCGGTTGCTGCTAATGCGATCCCCAGATTATTGTATGCACTGGCATATTTAGGATCGATATGTACGGCATGGCGGTAGCAATCAATCGCTTCATCCAGCTGACCGGTTGTTGCTAATGCAATACCAAGGTTATTATGTGCTCTGGCAATGTCGGGATTGATTTGCAAAGCAAGTCGAAGATGGACGATCGCCTCATCCAGCTGGCCGACATTCGCTAATTCAGCAGCTAGATTATTGTGCATGAAATTATTATTCTCAGTTACCTCCACTGCACGACGAAATAGCGAGATACTGTCCTTCCAGCAGGTGACTTGATTTCGTGTGCCGGCAAACATCCCAGTCATCAACAGCAACGTTATGAGTGCCATAGCGGATCGTAATGCTGGACGAATTAGGCATAGATATGAAACTGCAAAAGCTACGATTATAAATATGCCTATAAGCGGGATATAGGTATATCGGTCTGCAAGACCGTGACTTCCGACATGGACTAACCCGATCACGGGCACCAGTGTTCCAATGTACCATAGCCACCCCACCGCAAAACATTTCATTCGACGGCCCCAAAGTATTGCCGCAATCGTGATAACCACCAGGCCTAAAAAAGCCGAAAAAGCTTGCCACATTGGTATATGCTTGAAAGGGTAAAGGACTGCAAGACCAACCGGCCAGAACATCTTAACAATATAACCCACATAGGAAACCAGGGCGTTAGACAGCCGAGCACTAAACGACAGTGCCTCTATATCCACCACTGCTCCACCGGCTTTCTGGGCAATATAGGTGACGACACATGATGCCCCAGTAAGTATAAAGAAAGGTATCTTTTCGACAATCAAAGGTCGCACTGCCCGCAAACGATTGATTGATGGAGCAGATTCAAGTCGCTCCAGTGGCCAGTAGTCAAGAAGCAGCAGCACAAACGGCAGGGTCACCAGCATCGGTTTGGTCATCAGGCCAAGCCCGAAAACAACTAGTGTTAGAATATAACTGCTTCTGCTACCCCTGCGCGTGTAGCGAAGATAACAGGCCATTGTCAGCATCCAGAACAGTCCGCTCAGGACATCTTTTCGCTCAGCGATCCAGGCGACACTCTCGACATGAAGCGGATGCAGAGCAAACGCGGCCGCAACAAAAGCGCTTGGCCAGACTCTTCGGGTCATAGACGCCAGCACCAGCAGAAGAAGAACGGCGCTCACAGTATGTATGATAAGGCTTGTCAGGTGGTGAAGGCCCGCATTTTCGCTGAAAAGTTCACAGTCCAGCATGTGGCTCATCCAGGTCAGGGGGTGCCAGTTGGCGGTTTCATTATCCATCGTAAAGGACCATTTGAGACCGTCAAGGGTTAGGCCCCCAAGGACATGCTGGTTTTCCGTAACATATTCGCCATCGTCGTAGTGAACAAAGTCAGCACCAAGCACCGGCCAGTAAGCCGCGACCGTGACAACTGCTAGGACCATGCAGAGAAGAGGGACCTTCCCCTTTTTGGGCTCCTCTAAACCCACGGGGCTCTTTGGGGCTTGATGGCGTGGCCGTCGTCTTTTGTTACCCATTGAGAGCTTCCAATATTCAGTGATAAATACCCGTTCAAATAATCTTTAGATGCCCTATACTATAAAAAAACAGTCTTTTTTTCACTTTTTATCTGGGAAATGAGGTCGTCTTTAACACAAATAGCCGCAAATCTTCAAAAAAAGCGTCAAAAACGCGTTTTATTGTGTTTTTTTCACAAAAAGTCGTTTTTACAAGCTCATTTTCTTGACTATTGTCACAAAAATCGGTATTTTATTGAACTATGGAGTTCAAAACACATTTCAACTTATTCAGAGCACAAAACGCAGGGCAGAATTCCCGCAATGCCGTTGCCATTATTATCAGTATTCAAGGAGAGGGTGGTTTGCTGCTCTGATAGAAGTGGGATGAGATTTTCTTGACGGCCTTTCAGAGCAGCGAGTTCTGAAGGGCTTTTTTTATGGATTTCCCTAAAATTTTTGTTTGAAACGAATAAACGACGTTACGATTTGAATTGTTTGATTGAGATTGGTATGAATTCAGGAGAAATAAAGTTAATAGAGCCTGCTATTGAGCTGAAAGCGGAATTCCTCGCAATGGCTGAGGAATTTAAAGCAGAAGGCGCAGATGTAATCAATGGGGTTGGGTGCATCGAGCCGGGCGATTTCGAAAATTCTGTTAAGCGAGCCAAGGAACATGTGGATGGTATCGGGTTGCCCGAAGGCTGGGTGCCGGCCAGTACTTACTGGCTTGTCCGTGATGAGATTCTTATCGGGACCTGTAATCTGCGCCATGAGCTGAATGTTTTTCTGGAAAACTATGGCGGGCATATTGGATATTCCGTGCGTCGGTCGCAACGAAACAAGGGCTACGGCACGCAAATGCTTCGATTTGCACTGCAAAAAGCGAGGGACTTAGGAATCGAGCGGGCATTGGTTACATGTGATGATAACAATATTGCTTCAGCACGAACAATAGAGAAAAATGGCGGTAAACTGGCCGATAAAGTTAAAACCGAATATGCAGAATATTTGATTCGGCGATACTGGATAGAATTATAAAAGGGGCATGTTGTGGCAGCGATAGAACCGAAAACCGCGACATTGAAAAATGGTAAAGAAGTGTGTATTCGCACGCCGGTGGCTGAGGATGCTCCGAGGGTTATAAGGTACCTCAAGACAGTTTTCGTTGATGACAGGTTTTTTATGACAACCGAAGAGGAAGCTCAAAAGTGGCAGGAGCCGGAGAGAGAACAGAAAATACTTCATGAAAATTACTTAGATGACAATAAGCTTATACTCGCAACAGAGATGAATCAGCGGATTATTTCATTATCTAATGTTCATGCCGGTGAACGAAATCGCAATCGGCATGTCGGTCAAATGGGCATCAGCATTCTGCCGGAGTATCGCGGTAATGGACTCGGTACGGCCATTATGCAGGCCATGATCGATTGGGGGACGGCGCATCCAGTGATCGAAAAACTGGCACTGGGCGTATGGGCAGATAATGCCCCCGCGATTGCATTGTATGAAAAGATGGGATTTATTGAAGAAGGCCGAAAAGTCCGCGAGGTCAAGTATGCGGACGGTCAATACGACGATTGTATTTGTATGTACCGTTTTGTATAGCAGGCTTGACAGTTGGGACGCAGATAAATAACATGGCCGTTTCGGATTTCAGTTTAAGGACTCACTATGTCAGATAAAGACAAGAAAAAAGGATATCGAGATACGCTCAATCTGCCCAAGACGGCGTTTGCGATGAAAGCTAACCTCACTCAGCGCGAGCCGGCTCAGCGGAAGGCGTGGGAAAAGATGGATATTTATAAGACTATTTTGGCTGCGCGTGAGTCCTCGCCGCTGTATACCCTGCATGATGGCCCGCCGTATGCCAACGGCGATATCCACATGGGCCATGTGATCAATAAGGTGCTCAAGGATTTTGTCGTCAAGTACAAGACCATGACCGGCCACAAGGCCCCCTATGTCCCCGGTTGGGACTGCCACGGTTTGCCGATCGAGGTCAAGGTCATGGCCGAACTGGGTGAACGGGCCAAGACAATGTCCAAGCCCGAGATCCGCAAGGAGTGCCAGAAGTACGCTTCTAAATATGTCAAACTGCAGACCAAGCAGTTTAAGGCGCTGGGGATTTTTGCCGATTTCAAGAATCCCTATCTGACGCTTAAGCCCCAATATGAGCAGGGGATTCTGGAGATCTTCGCCGAACTGGTCGGCAATGGACTCGTCTATAAACAGCTTAAACCCATTCACTGGTCCATCGGATGCGAAACAGCCCTGGCCGATGCAGAACTGGAATATCAGGATGTGACCTCCTCCAGCATCTATGTCAATTTCCCGATGGATGATGAAAGTGCCGTAAAAGTTCAGCAGATGGGATTAGCTCCTGCCGACAGCAGGGCGTGTTTCATGATCTGGACGACAACCCCATGGACACTCGCCGCCAACCTAGCGGTCGCCTTGCACCCACGTCTGGATTATGTCGGCCTGACCTACGACAAAGACGGCACCAGGTTTACTTCGATAGTGTGCGCCGAACGACTCAAAGCCGTTGTTGCCGCGGCGGGACTCGAAGAGGGCAGTTATTCGGTCAGCGAATCCGTCAAAGGCAGCGAACTTGAATATGTGCGTTATGTGCATCCGTATGTCGAAAAAAATCCCACCGAGCGGGAGGCATATTTTTCGATCAATGCCGAATATGTCACGACCGAAGACGGCACGGGCATTGTCCATATTGCCCCCGGCCATGGCGCTGAGGACTATGTGGAAGGGATGCGAAACGGCCTGGCGGTCTATTCGCCAGTCATGGATAACGGATGTTACGATGACACCGTTCCCGAATGGCTGCGCGGCAAGAGCGTCCTGAAGGTCAACCCAGAAGTCATCGAACACCTGAGAGGCTTGGGTTTGCTGGTGCACGAGGCCGACCTGCTGCACAGCTATCCGCACTGCTGGCGCAGCAAGATGCCCGTCATCTTCCGCGCGACCGAGCAATGGTTCGTGGGCGTGGACAGAGACATTGAGAAATTCGACAACAAGAGTTTGCGGGATCTGGCGTTGGAACACATCAAAGATGTCAAATGGGTTCCCGGATGGGGCCAGAAACGGATCCAGGGCATGCTGGAATCGCGGCCGGACTGGTGCATCAGTCGCCAGCGGTCGTGGGGCCTGCCGATCCCGACATTCGTCAACAGTAATGGCGACGCACTGCTGACAAAAGAGTCCGCCATGGCCGTCGCGAAGTATGTCGGCCAAAAGGGATCAAACTGCTGGTTTACCGATTCCCCGCAGGAAATACTTGGCGAAGACTTCCAACTGCCGGATGGTTTTGATTGGGACGATCTTCAAAAAGAAGAAAACATCTTCGATGTCTGGTTCGAGTCCGGCTGCAGTTGGCACAGTGTCATGGAAAAGGCCGGCTATGAGGTACCCGTCGACCTGTACCTGGAAGGCTCCGACCAGCATCGCGGTTGGTTCCAACTGTCGCTTTTGCCGGCACTGGGCGCCACAGGTCAACCACCGTTTAAGACGGTGCTGACGCATGGCTTTACGGTCGACGAAAAGGGCATGAAACAGTCCAAGTCCGCCGGCAACTATGTCAGTGCACTGGAGGAAGTTGAAAAATACGGTGCCGATATTCTGCGGCTGTGGGTGGCCAGCGTCAACTATCAGGAAGACATGCGCTGCAGTGACGAACTGATCGGTCGCCTGCAGGATGCCTATCGAAAGATCCGCAATACCCTGCGATACCTGATGAGCAACATCAATGATTTTGTTCCTGTAGATATGTCCGTAGACTACAAAGACATGGCACTTATCGATCAATGGGCCATGGAAAAACTGAATTTTCTCATTGACGAAGTCCACCAGGCATATGACACCTTCAGTTTCCACCGGGTCTTCAATAAGGTCTATAATTTCTGCACCGTCGAGATGAGCAGCATCTATATGGATGTCCTCAAGGATCGGATGTACTGCGATGCCGCCGATAGCCAAAGCCGCCGCAGCGGTCAGACAGCCATGTACAAGATCCTCGACGCCCTCGTCCGGATGCTGGCTCCGGTCTTGGCACACACCGCTGAAGAAGCTTGGGCGGCCATTGAATACAAGAGCGAAGGCGCCGATACCGTCCATCTGGCCTCCATGCTTGTACCGGACCCAGCCATAGATGCGGCGGGAAATGCACCCAAGTGGGAAAAGGTCATGTCTCTGCGCGATGAAGTCCTCAAAGTATTGGAAGATTTGCGAACTGAACAGGTCATCAAAAGCAATCAGGAAGCATCGGTCACCATCGAAACAGATGACGATGAACTTCTGGCCGCAGTCAATGAAATGGACACTGGAATATTCGCATCACTATGTATTGTCAGTGAGGTGGACATTACAAAGGGAAGCCTCCTTAAGGTTTCTGCTCAAAAATGTTCTCACGCCAAGTGCGAGCGTTGCTGGTACTTCTATCCCAGTGTCGGACAAAACTCGGATCATCCCGATTTGTGCGATCGTTGCTCCGAGGTTGTGGCCAGTCTATAATGGCCCGTTTGATAAATAGAAAAGGCCGGTACTTCAGGAGAAGTGCCGGCCTTTGAACTATCATGCTGTCCTGGAACTATTCTTCGCCGTTGCCCAGCTTGGTTTCGGGAAGATCCGGACTGACATAGACCGCGTCCGCCAGATATTTCTCTTCTTCGCTGGTTAACTCCGGCGACACAATGACCTGAGGTGTAATAAAGACCACCAACTCGCTGTTGACGGTGCTTTCGCCTTCAAACCTAAACAGCGCTCCTAACAACGGAAGGTCACCCAGAAACGGTATCTTGCTGATTTCCTGGATCTTGTCCTGTTTTTTCAGGCCGCCGATGACCACGGTCTGCTGGTCCATGATCAGTGCCGTGGTCGTCGTCTCACGCGTGGCGACGACGGGTTGGGGAATATTGTCACTGCCGCTAACGATATTAACACTTCCTGTGATCGTGCTGAACTTTGGATTGAGTGTCAAATGGATCAACCCTTCCCGCGTCAGATGCGGTGTCACGCGTAGCTCAACACCCACATCACGGAATTCGGTGGTACCCACAGCCTGGCCGCCATCGGTGCTTTGAGTCAGCTGCTGATAAGGGACTTCTTCGACGATCTTGATCTCCGCTTCCTCATTGTCCAAAACCAAAACGCGCGGATTGGCCAGCAGCTTGGCGCGACTATCATCTTGTGCGGCAAAGATAGCCGCATCCATACTGATGCTGTCATTT